>JANOCF010001032.1:0-2214 GCA_031412055.1 Holophagales bacterium
TCCCCCCTTCCACGATCACAAGGGCGTTGCGGATGGGCGCATTGCCCTTGCCGTCGAACAGCCGCGCCGCCTTGAGCACGACGATCTCCGGTGTCTCCTGTTTTGTGGTCTCTCCCTGGGCCAGCAGGAGGGCGGGAAGGGCAAGGGCGAACAGAGCGAGGATGCGGAGCTTCATGCGTGAGCCTCCCAAAGAATGGCCGCATCCTACCCGCCACAGGGCGGGGAGGTCCAGATAAAGAGGGCTCAGGCCTCAGGGGGTTGGAGCGGGCGCGATCCGGGACGTCGTCGCCGCGGCTGCCGCCTTGCTCCCCTTCCCCGCCTCGTCGCCGCCGATCAGGAACCAGCCGGTGGCGATCACGGATAGCATGAGGAGGAGGGTCACGGTCAGGAGCAGCAAGGCCCAGCGGCGATCACCCTCCTCGGTCTCCGAGGACGGACGGGACCTGGCCATGACCGGGAAGGGGGTGACGGCCGCAGGCTCGAAGCGGGCGATCTCGGACACCCCGGGCACGGAAGTTACCATCGCGGGCATCGCAGGCATCGCAGGCATCGCAGGCCGGACGCGGCCCGCCTGGCGCAGAGCGTCCTCCATGTCGGCCGCGCTCCGGAAGCGCATCGAGGGATTGGGGAAAGTCGCCCGCGCCAGCACCTTGAGAAGAGGATCCCGGCCGTTCGAGCCGACCACCGCGCCGGCGCTCTTCAACCGGCTCGCAAAGGTCAGACGGCGCAGCAGCGAGCCCACCGCGTAGAGGTCGCTCTGCGGCGTCAGCGGCTCGCCCGCGAGCTGCTCCGGCGACAGTGCCGTGAGCGGATGGAACACGAGCTGCGTCAGGCCGAAGCCGGTCAACACCACCTGGCCTTCGGGCGTGATCATCACCGAGTCCTCGCCCACATGCCGGTGCAGCAGCCCTTCGGCATGAGCCTCCCCCAGCACGTCCAGAATCTGGCAGCCCCAGTCGATGAGCTGCGCGCGGTCCGGCCGCACGCCCTGGGCCAGCAGCTCGTGCAAGGTCTTCCCCTCCATCGACTCGAAGGCCACCAGCAGCGCGCCCCCGTGCTCGGCCACTTCGAGCAGCGACGGCAGCCCCCGGTGGTAAATCCGGGCAAGGGCCGCGGTCTCTTCGAGCAGAATCTCCCAGGGAGTGATCTCCTGGCCGATCCCCGGGCGCGAGGGAGGGATCACCTTGACGATGGCCGGCTGGTCGCTCCGCGTGTCGAGCGCCAGATACGCCGTGCCGAAGGGAGCCGGGCCAAGATCCTCCAGGATGGAGAACGGACCAATATCGGCGATACCCCCGATGCTGGCGATGATGGATGTGGATTGCATGCTCGTTCCCACCCTCCAGACCCGTGCAAGTTTCATGCATGCACCCGGACAGGGGACGTGAGAGGATGAGGCGATGAGGACAGCGGAGGAGATGGAAGCGTGCGTGTAGGCATCCTCTCGGATACACACAACCTGCTGCGGCCCCGGGTGCTCGAACGGCTCGAAGGGTGCGAGCGCATCCTGCACGCCGGGGACGTGGGCGATCTCGAGATCCTCGAGCGGCTGCGGCGGGTAGCGCCCGTGGAGGCGGTGCGTGGCAACACCGACGCGGGCAAGACCGCGGCGGAGCTGCCGCACGAGATCCAGGGCGACCTGGGCGGTCTCCCCTTTGGCATGGTCCACCGGCGCGAGGACGTCGACTCCGGCTGGCCACGGCGGCTGCGGCTCGTGATCTTCGGCCACTCTCACCGGCCGGAGCTGGACTGGCGGGGCGACTGCCTTCTCCTCAACCCCGGCGCGCGCGTTGCCCTTTTGCCGCAACCTCCGAAGGAGAGGGAAAGTGGTGGAGCTTGAAGGAGATCTCATCCTTCCCCACCGCGACTCGCCGGACGTAGGTCTCGACCCAGGCCCGCTTTTCCTCGGAACTTAGCCCCGGCCAGCGGGTGTAGAGGTCGGTTGCTCCCGCAGCCACGTTCTCCCCCGAGAGGTGCTCGATCTTCAAAAAGTCCACCTCGCCTTCGAGGCGCGGCAGCTCCTCGTCGATCTCCCGGAGCCGTTGCTCCAGCGGCCGGTAGCGGTCGTCGAAGCCCTCGGGAGAGAGCCGGTCGTCGATGTAGAGACGGTAGACCTTGTCCATCTCGCCTGCGACCCTCTCCCGCTCCCGGGAGAGCGTTTCGAGGAGTCGTTCTTTCTACCGGATCATCTCGTCGCCCGTCGCGGCATGGGCC
>JANOCF010001033.1:0-3317 GCA_031412055.1 Holophagales bacterium
TGCGGTCGTCCTGCTCGTCGATCCACTTGACCTTGCCGAAGATCTCCAGGCCCGTGCCCACGTTCAGCAGGTACTTGCCGCGAATCAGGGCGATCTGGGTGTCCTTGTCCTGGAACGGAGCGTAGGCGTTGCGGTAGGAGCCGACGCCGGCGTCCGACTCGAAGTTCGGGTAGGGTGACTGGTCGAGCGGCTTGTCAGCCTGGCCCCACGCCTGCCAGTTGGTGTTGTAGTCGATGGTCGTGTACTCGGCGGAGAGATCGAGATCGCCGATCGTGATCACCGGAGTGATGGTGATGCCCTTCCAGCCGATGACCGTCTCGGCCATGGCCTCGTCGAAGTCGGTGAACTCGTTGTCCACGTTGATCGTCGCGACCTGCTGGGCCGGACCCTGCCAGCCGCCGTAGCCGATCCGCGTCGGGTTGCCCGAGAACACGCCGAAGGCCGAGTTGTCGGGACCGGGGAAGGCCCAGGAGCCGTCGTGGCCCTCGGTCAGCAGGACGTCCGCCTCGCGGCGGGCCGCCAGCACCGACGTGTAGGTCTCGCCGATGTCGAAGTACTCGAGGTTGAAGGAGAGGCCGATGCCGAACGGATCGTTGATGTCGACGTTGGCCTTGAAGGCCTCGCCGTCGAAGTCGCCGGCCGGAACGGGCGAGAAGCCCGACGTGCCGAAGCCGGTGGGCGTGCCGAAGACCGGGTTGGACTCGGAGTTGGAGAAGTACGCCTGGCCGCGGAAGTCGAACATGCCGCCGGGATGAATCCCGAACCGCGCGCCGTAGACGTCGTTGCTGTAGCGGGTGTCCACGTCGCGGCCGTCGTCGAAGTCGCGGTCGGTGACGTCGACCTCGATGTCGCTGACGAGCTGCAGGACGCCGGTGATGTCGAAGTACTGGCTCGGCGTGGCCCGGAGCTGCAGGCCGTAGGCGCCGTCCGCGGCGGTGTAGTCGCCGGTGTTGAAGTTCGGGCCGGCCCAGAGGCGCGGCAGGGAGAGGCGGATCAGGTCGTAGCCGAGCACGCGGCCGCCGAGAGCGCCCTGGAAGAGGACGGCCTTGGCGTTGTCACGGTCGATGTAGCGGATCTTGCCGATCGTGAACGGGTCGAACATGCCAAGGTCGGTGGAGCCGATGGTCACGGCGTCGACCCACTTGAGGCCCGGGGTGAAGCGGGCGGTCAGGCCGCGCATCTTGATGTACTCGTTGGAGCGCGGGTCGAACTCGCCGCAGTCGCCGCCGACGCAGGGCGGACCCGGAGGATTCTCGAAGGCCGGGTTGCGGCCGCCGAAGCCGCCGAAGTTGGTCCACTGGTTCTGGCTGAAGCGCGACTGGATGCGCCCCGTGACCTCGACGTACTTGTTGGGCTTGGAGGCGAGCAGCAGGTTGATCTCCGTGCCCTGGCCGTTGTCGCCGTAGCCCTCGTTCGGAATGGTGGTGAAGTTATAAAGGCTGCCGTCCGTCCGCTGAGTGCCCCACAGCCACTTGGTGTAGTCCTCGCCGGTGATCAGCAGCGTCTGGCCGTCCGCGGCGTGCGCTGGAAACGAAATCAGCGCCGCCGTGACGGCCAGCAGAGCGATCGCGAACCCCCTGTTGAATCTCATCAAAAAAATCTCCTCTCTGAAAAAGCCGCTTCAGCTCACTGTTTGGTGACCATCTTGAGGGTCGCCATCTGCTTGGAGGTGCCGTCCGGATTGCACTCGTACTTGAGCATGTCGTGCTGGGTCTGGGCGTCGGCCGCGAGGAGGTCCATCACGTGCGGATCGCACTCGCCGTCGTTGCCGCCGCCGAAGCGGTGCTGGCCCTCGTACTCGTTGACCTTGCGGGTGAGCAGGTCGGTGCTGTCGGGGAAGCCCTCGTTGGACTGCACGACCACCTGGTAGCCCCACGTCGAGGGATCGCCGCCGCCCAGCTCGTCGAGGCCGACGGTGGCCGAAATGGTCCGCCCGGCGGCCTTGGTGCGGCTCGGCAGAACCACCGACGACTGCCGGCTCGCCATCTTGGCCCCGACCTCATTCTTGACGGTTCCCCCCGGCTGCGGCGACAGGATCACCAGGTAATCCCACTCGTCGCCCTCGGCAAACTTGATGTTGGTGCCGGGCACGCCCTCGTTGGACCCGCCTTCCTTGCTGTCGATGAAGATGAAGACCATCTGCAGGGAGAAGCCGCCGCCCATGCGCCACGGGTCTTCCAGCGGCGAGTTGAGGGTCACGTCGAAGTCGACCTTGCCGCCCTTGGCCTGGACGTCGAAGGCGGTCAGGTCGAACGAGCCGCGCTTGTAGACGCTGTCGGTCGGATAGGTGTAGTTGCCCGGACCATTGTCGTCGCCGGTCGGGTCCTTGAAAGAAACCTTTTGGGCGGACGCCGCGGACACCAGCAGCAAGCTGGCGACCCCGGCGATCGTCGCGGTCATTCCGGTTTTCCAGAGCTTCGCGTTCATGAATGAACCTCCTTCTTGTTGGATCAGCCTTTGACGGCCCCGGCCGTGAGGCCGGAGACCAGGTACTTTTGCAGGAACAGGAACAGGAGCACGACGGGGATGGCAGCCACGATCGAGCCCGCTGCGAAGTATCCCCACTGCTCCGAGAATCCGCTGACGAAGAAGCGCAGACCGACCGGCCCCGTGTACATATCTTCCCGGTTCATGAAGGTCGCGGCCTGGATGAACTCGTTCCACGCCGTCATGAACGAAAAGAGAGCGGTCACGGCCACGGCCGGCTTGGCGAGCGGCAAGACGATGCGGAAGAAGATCGTGGCCTGCGACGCGCCGTCGATCAGCGCCGACTCCTCCAGCTCCTTGGGGATGGTGTCGAAGTATCCTTTCATCATCCAGACGCAGAAAGGGATCGCGGTAACCGCGTACATCAGCACCAGGGCGATGTAGCTCGACCCCAGCCCGAGCCACTGCACGATGATGATGTAGAGCGGAATCATCATGAGCGTCCCCGGGAACATCTGCGACACCAGGAACGACATCAGTCCGGCGCGCCGGCCCGGAAACTGGAAGCGGGAGAAGGCGTAGGCCGCGGTGCTCGACAGCAGCACGCCCACCACCGTGGTCGCCAGCGAAACGATCACGCTGTTGAGCATCCAGCGGGCGAACGGCTGGTCGGTGAAGAGCGATCGGAAGTTCTCGGTCGAGACCCGCGCCGGCCAGGGCGTGATGGCCCGCAGCCGGTCGGACACGGCCGGGTCCGGCGGCAGGTCCGAGATGCTCAGGGTCTGCCCGCCGGAGAAGGCGATGGTCAGCACGAACAGCAGCGGGTAGACCGTGATGATCAGCATCGCGATCAGGAAGAGATGCAGCGGCCAATGTTTTTTCATCCGATC
>JANOCF010001034.1:0-5803 GCA_031412055.1 Holophagales bacterium
TTTCGTCCTTTCCTACGTTTTCGCCTCGTACCAGCTCGGTCCCCAGCCCACGTCCACCACCAGGGGCACCGCGAGCTGCGCCACGCCCTCCATCTCGGCCCTGACCAGGGTGGCTACGGCTTCGACGCTGCTCTCCCGAACCTCCAGGACCAGTTCGTCGTGGACCGTCAGCAGGAGGCGTGCGTCGGGGTGCTCCTGCCTCAGACGCCGGTCGGTGGCGATCATCGCCATCTTCAGGAGGTCGGCCGCCGTGCCCTGGATACGGGCGTTGATGGCCATGCGGCGGGCGTTCTCGCGCAGGTTGCGGTTCTTGCTCTGGATGTCCGGCAGCCAGCGCACCCGGCCGTAGAGGGTCTCGACCTTGCCTTCCTTCTCGGCGCTCTTCTGCGTCTCCTCCACGTAGGTGCGGACACCGGCGTAGCGGTCCAGGTAGGCCTTGATGAAGGCCTCGGCCTCCCGCGACGGAATGCTCAGCGCCTGTCCCAGCCCGAAGGCGCTCATGCCGTAGAGGATGCCGAAGTTGATCGTCTTGGCGGCCCGGCGCTGCTCCGCGGTCACCAGCTCCGGGGCGACGCTGAAGACCACAGCCGCGGTCGAGCGGTGGATGTCCTCCCCCGCGGCAAAGGCGCGGATCAGCTCCTGCTCCTGGGCGATGTGGGCCAGGATGCGCAGCTCGATCTGGCTGTAGTCGGCCACCAACAGGACGTTGCCCGGACTGGCCACAAAGGCGCGGCGGATGCGCTGCCCCAACTCGGTGCGGATCGGGATGTTCTGCAGGTTCGGGTTGGTCGACGACAGCCGCCCCGTGGCCGCCACCGCCTGGTTGAAGCGGGTGTGGATACGGCCGTCCATCGCCACCAGGAGCGGCAGGGCGTCCACATAGGTCGACTTGAGCTTGGTCAGCTCCCGGTAGCGCAGCAGCGACTGGGCGATCGGGTAGCCGCGGGTGGCCAGCTCCTCCAGCGTCTCCGCCCCCGTGGAGTAGCTCTTGGTCTTCTGGGTCCGCTTGAGCACCGGAAGCTGCATCCTCTCGAAAAGGATGAACCCGATCTGCTGGGGCGAGTTCAGGTTGAAGCGCTCGCCGGCCTGCTCGTAGATCTGCGCTTCCAGGCCGGCCAGCTCCTGCCCCAGCTCCTCGGACATGGACTTGAGGAAGTCCACGTCGAGGAGGATCCCGGCCTCCTCCATCCCGAGGAGCACGGGGAGGAGCGGCGCCTCGATCTCCGAGTAGACCCGGGCCAGCGGTCCAGCGCCCAGCTCAGCGCGCATGGCCGCGGTCATGCGGCGGGCGAAGGTCACGCGCTCGCAGGCATAGGCAGCCAGGCGCGAGTCGCCCTGCGGCGGATCCTGCCCCTTGTCCCAGCCCGCCTCTTTAGCGCTCAACGGCTTGCAGCTCAGGCGCTCCAGCGCCAGCTCGTCCAGCGTGTGGCCGTGGACCGAAGGCTTGAGCAGGTAGGAGACGAGCATGGCGTCGAACAGCGACGCCCGGCAGGTCGGTCCGCTCGGGGAGAGACGCAGGACCTCCTTGAGGTTGTGGCCGGAGAGGCGGACGTCCGGGCTCTCGATCCACCGGGTCAGGGTGGCGACCGCCGCGTCGCGCATCCCGTCGCGGCGGAGATCGGCGACGAGCACCGATCCCTCCTCCTCTCCATCCTCAAAACCATGCCCGACCGCCAGCCCGAGCGCGCGCTCCTCACCAAGGACGGCGACGAAGATCTCCTTCCCCCCTTCCCCCATCCCGGCGGTGAGCTCCTGCCAGGGCTGGGACGCGGTCGTCTCCTCCACCGGCGGCATATCCACGCTGGGGAGCGAAGCCGTGGACTTCAGCTCCTCGGCCAGGGAGAAGAACTCCAGCTCGGTGAAGAGCTGGCGCAGGGCATCGGGGTCGGGCGGCTCCAGCCGGAGGGCCTGGGGATCGAACGCGATCTCCAGGTTGGTGTGGATCGTCGACAGCTCCTTGGAGAGCAGCGCCTGGTCCCGATGCTGCTGGAGCCCCTCGCGGTACGCCTTGCGGGTGATGTCCGCGGCGCGCTCGAGGAGCGCTTCCAGCGAGCCGTGCTCCTGGATCAGCGACTTCGCTCCCTTCTCGCCGATGCCGGGCACGCCGGGGATGTTGTCGATCGAGTCGCCCATCAGGGCCAGGACGTCGGCCACCTTCTCCGGCGGTACGCCGAAGTCCTCCTCCACATCCTTGGGGCCGTACAGCTTGCTGCGGCCGGTATGGTAGAGCGAGACGTGGGGCTCCACGAGCTGCATGAGGTCCTTGTCGGCCGAGACGAGCACCACGTCGAACCCGGCCTCCGCGGCGCGGCAGGACAGGGTGCCGAGGACGTCGTCGGCCTCGTAGCCCTGCAGCTCCAGGATCGGAATGCGGTACGCCTCCAGCACTCGCCGGATCCAGGGCATCTGGCTCTGGAGGTCCTCGGGCATGGGGGCGCGGTTGGCCTTGTACTCCTCGTACTTCTCGCTGCGGAAGGTCTTGCCCACGTCGAGCGCGACGCCCAGGAGGTCGGGCTTGTCTTCGCGCAGGAGCTTGCGCAGCATGGTGACGAACCCGTAGACCGCGTTGGTCGGCTCGCCCCGGGAGTTGGAGAGGTTCCGGATCGCGAAGAAGGCACGGAAGATGTTCGAGTACCCGTCGATCAGGAACAGGCGAGGACGGGTGCCCGGGATTTCGGCAGGGGTGTTCTCGGGGGTCTCAAGGGTCTCAGGCATGGCGGCGATATTCTATATGGCCTCTTGTGGCTGTGGACTGGCACGGGTCTGGCACGGGATGAGGCTGACGAAGAAAGGAGAGTGCGACATGGAGGGGATGAGCTGGCTTGCCTGGATCGTGCTGGGCCTGATCGCCGGAGGCATCGCCAAGATGCTGATGCCGGGACGGGATCCCGGTGGCTGCGTCATCACGATCATCATCGGGATCGTCGGCGCGCTGCTGGGTGGCTGGATCTCGACTATGTTCGGATTCGGCGGATTGGCAGGCGGCCTGGACTGGCGAAACCTGGTCATCGCCGTACTGGGCTCCTTTGTACTGCTGGCCATCTGGCGGATGTTGCGCGGAGGTTCACGCCGGAGGTGACGAAGATAAAAAAAGATCTTCCGCAATTCCTTTAGGAGTGCTAGGATAAAGCACATCCTTATAGGAGTTTCGCCATGAAACCAGAGTTCCGCGTTTCGGCGCCCGTCCTCCTCACCTTGGTGGTTTGTGCGGTTCTGCCCCTGTTCCTCTCCGGCTGCGCACGCTCGGCCGATGCCAACCAGTTCCAGGTGACCTACTTCTACCGGGCTGGCTGTGGCGAGTGCTCGCAGGCCTCCTCGTCGATGGCTGCGCTGGAGAAGGATTTCCCTGGCAAGGTCCGGGCCCGGAGCCTGGACATCGCTTCGCCCGATGCGGTGAAGATGGTCCAGATGCTGGGCTTCAAGGATCACGGGCTCGTGATCCGCTCGCGCCGGGGAGCCGTCCTCTACAAGGACTCCGGCCATGAAGTGAAGCTGGACGCGGTGCGCCAGCAGATCCGCGATCTGCTGGCGTTCCACGAGCAGCAGGCCAGCCTGTAAGTCTTTCGATCCGCGCACTTCCGGCCAGCGCTTCCGGCCAGCCGATCGCCTTCCGGGAGGGCTATCCCCGACGCCCTCCCGGAAGGCCTAGTCTTGTCTTCGCGCCTGCCCCAGCAGATGAGCGGCCTCGGGGAGGATGAGCTTCTCCATGGCAAGCGCGACCGCCTTGGGAGATCCCGGCAGGAGGAAGACCGCCCGGGAGCCGACCAGGCCGCCGGCGGCGCGGCTGAGCATCGCGGCAGCGCCCACCTGCTGGTAGGAGAGCATGCGGAACAGCTCACCGAACCCCTCGACCCGTTTTTCCAGAAGAGGCTCGACCGCGTCCAGGGTGACGTCCCGGGGCGAGAAGCCGGTCCCACCGGTGAGGACCACCACGTCCACGCCTTCCGTGGCCAGGGCCTGGCGCACGGCCCGGCGGATCGCGGCCACGTCGTCGGGGACCAGATCGGCGGTCTCGACCCGGTGCCCGGCTCCCCGGGCAAGGTCGGCCAGCGCGCGGCCGCTCGCGTCGTCGCCCGCCGCGTGCGCCGCGCGGGTATCGCTGACCGTGATGAAGGCGAAGCCGAGAATGGAAGGGGCGTATTGGCGGTGCTGCTCGGCGCTCATGAGGCGAAGGCTAGCACTACCTGTCCGATTCTGGGACGCGGGCATTCCATGACCGGACACCCGGCGCACCGCGAGAGCTCCGGACTTTAAGTTAACTAGATGAAAACACAGCACATCGCGTCCTCTGCAACCTATGGCACGCGCGGTGCGTAGTAGGGCAGCATGGACAACAGAATGGACAAGCCAAGGACTGGATTTGCTGAAAAGCAACGCATGCGGCGCACCCTTATGCTGGTGGCAGGCATAGTGGTCATCGTATTGATCACCTTGGGCATCCGCCAGATCGAGCCGGCGGCCCCCTCTGTCGACAAGGAGACCATCTACACCGACATCGTCGAGCGCGGCTCCATGCTGCGCGATGTCCGGGGTCCGGGCAACCTGGTCCCTGAGGAGATCCGCTTGATCTCCGCCCCCGTGGATGGGCGCGTCGAGCGCATCCCCGCCCTGCCCGGCGCGCCGGTCCAGGCGGACACCATCCTGCTGGAGCTGAGCGATCCCGAAGTGGAGCAGGCCGCCCTGGAGGCCGAATCGCAGCTCCGGGCCTCGGAGGCCGACTACCAGAACCTCCGCGCCCAGCTCGACAGCGAGCTCCTCAGCCAGCAGGCGCAGGTCAGCTCCTCCCACTCGCTCTCCGAAGAGGCCCGGCTCCAGGCCGAGGCCGACGAGGTGCTCGCCAAGGACGGTCTGATCCCCGCGATCAACCTGAAGCGTTCCCGCCTGCGCTCCGAGCAGTCGCAGAAGCAGAGCAAGATCGAGAACCAGCGCTACACCCAGAGCGAGCGCGCCACCCAGGCCCAGCTCGCCGCCCAGCGCGCCCGGGTCGACCAGATGCGGGCGATGTACGAGCTGCGGCGCCGGCAGGTGGACTCCCTGACGGTGCGGGCCGGCATCCCCGGTGTGCTCCAGGAGCTGCCGCTGCAGGTCGGTCAGCGGGTCACGCCCGGCACCACGCTCGCCCGCGTGGCACGCCCGGAGAAGCTCAAGGCCGAGCTGCGCATCCCCGAGGTGCAGGCCAAGGACATCGTGCTCGGACAGAAGGTCACGATCGACACCCGCAACGGCATCGTCCCGGGCCACGTGGTCCGCGTCGCGCCGTCGGCGGTGGAAGGCAACGTGATCGTGGACGTTGCGTTCGACGCTCCGCTCCCCCGTGGAGCGCGTCCCAACCTCAACGTGGACGGCACCATCGAGATCGAGCGCCTGGAGAACGTCCTGTACGTCAACCGGCCGTCCTCCAGCCAGGCCAACGCGACCTTACAGCTCTTCAAGGTGGTCAAAGAGGGCACCGAAGCGGTACGGGTGCCCATCAAGTTTGGGCGTAGCTCCGCCACCCTGATCGAAATATTGAGCGGCCTGCAAACCGGCGACGAGCTGATCCTTTCGGACACCTCGGCGTATGACGAGTACGACCGCATCCGACTTCAGTGAGATTACGAGGAGAAACCATGAGCGCAACGACCGATTCTTTGATCCACCTGGATGGTGTCACCAAGGTCTTCCTGACCGACGAGGTCGAGACCCACGCCCTGTCGGGAATCCACCTGGAGATCCGGAACGGGGAGTACGTCTCCATCGCCGGACCGTCGGGCTGCGGCAAGACCACCCTGCTGTCGATCCTGGGCCTGCTCGACACGCCCAC
>JANOCF010001035.1:0-4353 GCA_031412055.1 Holophagales bacterium
AGTACGGTGTCTCCCTTCTCTTGGCCGACCTGCTGCGGGGAGCGACGGTGAGCGATCTCGCCGCCCGGGTTCTAGAGGCCGGGATGGTGGGAGCAACAGAGGGTGAGTCTGCCGATCGCACGGAGATCTCCGAGTTTGCTCTCACCCGCGGCCAGAGATATCTCTGGTTCCTGGACCGGCTCTCGCCGGAGAGCGCGGCCTGCAACCTCGCCGCGGCGGCGCGGGTGCGGGGCGACCTCGACCCCTGCGCCTTGCACGCTGCTCTCGCCGCCCTCGTCGCTCGCCACGCTGTCCTGCGCAGCACGTTCGAGGCGATGATCGGGGATCGGCCGGTCCAGCGGATTTCGACCGACCTGGCTCCGGCCTTCGCGGTCGAAGACGCCTCCTCCTGGAGCGAGGCACGCTGGCGCCAGCGTCTGGACAACGAGGCGCGCCGGCCGTTCGACCTCGATACAGGCCCCCCCTTCCGCGTCCTCCTGCTCGGGCACGGCCCGGCACAGTCCTCGCTTCTTCTGGTGGCTCACCATCTGGTCTGCGACTTCTGGTCGCTTGTGGTAATTCTGTCCGACCTGGCGGCGCTCTACCAGGGCACCGAGCTGCCGCCCTTGACGGCGACCTACGCTGGATATGCGGGCTGGCAGGATCGTCTGCTTTCAGGGCCGCGCGGCGCGGAGTTGGAGGAGCACTGGCGACGGCAGTTAGCCGATCCGCTGCCGCGGCTGGAGCTACCTGCGGACCGGCCACGGCCAGCGGTCCCGGCCTACCGGGGAGGTTCCGTGCCCCTCTTCCAGGACCTCTCAGGACTGAGTGGGCTCTGCCGCCAGGGAGAGGCCACGCTGTTCACGGGTCTCCTGGCCGTGTTCCAGGTACTCCTGCACCGCCTGTCGGGACAGCGCGATATCCTGGTGGGGGCTCCCACAAGCGGCCGTGGGAGCGCGGCCTGGGCGGATGTGGTCGGGTACTTCGCCAACCCGGTGGTCCTGCGTGCCGACCTGGGAGACGATCCCTCCTTCTCCGAGCTCCTGGCGAGACTCCGTCCGTCCGTCCTGGAGGTCTGGGAGCACCAGGACTTTCCGTGCCCGCCGGTCTTTCAGGCGATGCTCATCCTGCAAAAGGCACAGCGGCCGGAGCTTGAGACGTTGGCCGGCTTCGCCCTGGGCGAAGCCGGCGCCCGGATTCACTGGGCCGGACTCGAGATGGAATCGCTCCGCCTGGGCTGGCGGCCGGCGCCGTTCGAGCTGACGCTATCGCTGGCGGCGAGCGGGGAAGGGTCGCTCCAGTTCGACGCTGACCTTTTCGACGAGGCCACTGCGCGGCGCTGGGCCGGGCACTTTGCTGCCCTTGTGCGCGCGGCGGTGGCCGGCCCTTGCACCCGGATCGGCGACCTGTCCCTGCTGACGGAGGCTGAATCCGACCAGATCCTGCGCGAGTGGAACACCACGGCCGCGGAGCTGCCGGACGAGACCCGGATCCACGGCTGGATCGAGCGCCAGGCCGCGGCGACTCCGGACGCCGTGGCGATCGTGTGCGGCGAGGAGCGCCTGACCTACCGCGCTCTCGACGAGCGGGCGAACCGGATCGCTCACCACCTACGCGCTTTGGGAGCACGGCCCGAAGCACGCGTCGGCCTCTGCTTGGAACGCTCGATCGACATGGTGGCGGCATTGCTCGGCATCCTCAAGGCAGGCTGCGCGTACGTCCCGCTGGACCCGCTCTATCCCGAGGAGCGGCTCCGCCTGATCCTGGAGGTTGCCGGGGTTGAGGCGCTGGTGACCCGCCGGCCCTGGGACCGGAGCTTCAGCCTCGGCGTCAAGACGGTCCTCCTTGATGAGGATCGGGCGGCGATTCAGGCGAGAAGCACGATGTGTATGGCGGCCTTCGCTGCGCCGGATTCCCTGGCCTACCTGATCTACACCTCCGGCTCGACCGGCACGCCCAAGGGGGTGATGGTCTCCCACCGGAACGTGGCCAACTTCTTCGCCGGCATGGACCGCTGTCTGGGGACGGAGCCGGGATGCTGGCTCGCGGTGACGAGCCTCTCGTTCGACATCTCGGTCCTGGAGCTGCTGTGGACGCTCTCCCGCGGCTTCCAGGTGGTGATGCAGGCCGCCCCGTCGGCCCCTTCGGGGAAGCCGCTCGACTTCAGCCTCTTCTACTTTGCAAGCGACGAGAGCGGGACGGGCGGACCGAAGTACCGGCTCCTGCTGGAAGGGGCGAAGCTCGCGGACCGGAGAGGCTTTTCGGCGGTCTGGACGCCGGAGCGCCACTTCCATGCCTTCGGAGGCCTGTATCCCAACCCATCGGTGACCGGAGCCGCAATCGCAGCCGTGACTGAGCGGGTGGCTATCCGTGCCGGCAGTGTGGTGCTGCCCCTGCACCACCCGGTCAGAGTCGCCGAGGAGTGGGCCGTCGTGGACAACCTTTCCGGGGGCCGGGTCGGAATCTCCTTCGCCTCGGGATGGAATGCCGCCGACTTCGTCTTCGCCCCGGACGGGTATGCCACCCGCAAGGAGCTGCTGCGGACGCAGATCGACACAGTGCGCAGGCTCTGGCGGGGTGAGGCGGTGCGCCTCCCGGGCGGCGCGGGAGAGATCGAGGTTCGGACCCTCCCGCGGCCGGTGCAGCCTGAGCTGCCGTTCTGGCTCACCGCCGCCGCAAGTCCGGACACGTTCCGCCTCGCCGGCGAGATGGGCGCCAACCTCCTGACGCACCTGTTGGGGCAGGGACGCCGGGACCTCGCGAAGAGAATCGCTCTCTATCGCCAGGCATGGAAAGAGGCCGGCCACCCCGGCGAGGGGCACGTCTCCCTCATGCTCCACACCTTCGTAGGGGAGGACCCGGAGCGCGTACGAGAGACAGTGCGCGGGCCGTTCACGCGCTACCTGGCGAGCTCCTTTGACCTGATGAAGGCGCTGGCGCCGGGCGAGGACCTGGAAGGGTGGACCGAAGAGGAACGGCTGGCCCTTCTGGACCGTGCCTTCGACCGCTATTTTGAGACCAGCGGACTGTTCGGGACTCCGGAGGCCTGCCTGAGGCGGGTCGGCGAGCTGCGCGACGAGGGCGTGGATGAGGTCGCTTGCCTGGTCGACTTCGGCATCGACACGGAGACGGTCCTGGAGAGCCTGGAGCGGCTGGCATTCGTGCGCGATGCCAGCCGTTCGGTCTCGTGGGTGCCGGCCACGCCCGGCTTCGAGGCCGAGACGCTTCCGGCCCTGATCGCGCGCTACGGCGTCACGCACCTGCAGTGCACCCCGTCCGCGGCTACCGTGCTCCTGGCCGACCCCGAGGCCCCGGCGGCGCTGGGCCGCCTCCGTCGGTTGCTGGTGGGCGGCGAGGCGTTGCCGCCGGCCCTGGCTGAGCGCCTGGTGGCCTGCGTAGGCGGGGAGCTGCTCAACATGTATGGTCCGACCGAGACGACGGTCTGGTCGACGGTCGCGCGGGTCGGCCGGGGAGAGCGGATCACCTTGGGCCGGCCGATCGTCAACACCGAGGCCCGCGTCGTGGACGAGCGTCTGCAGCCTGTCCCGGTCGGCCGGCCGGGCGAGCTTCTTCTCGGCGGCGAAGGCGTGACGCGCGGCTATCACGGGAGGCCAGACCTGACCGCGGAGAAGTTCATCCCGGATCCCTGGTCCGGTCGTCCCGGAAGCCGTCTCTACCGTACCGGCGACCAGGCGAGATGGCTGCCTGACGGCCAGCTCGACTTCCTTGGGCGGATCGACGCGCAGGTCAAGATTCGCGGCCACCGGGTGGAGCCCGGGGAGATCGAGGCCGCGCTGCGTGCCCTTCCCGGGGTGCGCGAGGTGGCGGTGGCCGGCCGGCCGGAGCCTTCGGGCGCGCTCCGCCTGGTGGCCTGGGTCGTTTCGGCGACGCCGGCCGAGGAGCTGCGGAGATTCCTCGCGGCTCGCCTCCCCCCGGCCATGATTCCGTCGGCGTTCGTCCTGCTGGAGGCGCTGCCGCGGACGCCGAACGGCAAGCTCGACCGGCGGGCGCTGCCCGACCCGGGGCAGGCGATCGGCCCACAGGCGTCCGAGGCTCCGAACAACCCGTTGGAGAAGACCGTGGCGGAGATCTGCCGGGATGTGCTCGGGCTGGATCGGATCGGCCGGCACGACGACCTTTTCGGGCTCGGCTGCCACTCTCTGTCGGCGACCCGGATCGTCGCCCGTCTGCGCGAGGTCGCCGGGGTGCAGCTCCCCCTGCGCACCGTGTTCAATGCGCCGACCGTGGCCGGGCTGGCGGAGGCTGCGGAGCAGAACGTCCTCCGGGAGCGCCGAGGGGAGCTGCCGCCCCTCCGGCCGGTCGCGTGGGACGGCGAGCCGCCGCTCTCCTTTGCCCAGGAGCGGATCTGGTTTC
>JANOCF010001036.1:0-2124 GCA_031412055.1 Holophagales bacterium
TTCCCAGCTGGAGCGCTGGTGGCGTCCCGCCCAGACGATCACCAGCTCGCGGGCCATGATTTTTCAGCGCCGGCAGCGCCAGTCAGCCGACCGCGGAGTCGTCGGCATCCCAGCCCTCTTCGCCCGCCATGTACTCGTTCCACTCGGCGATGTAGCCGAGGGTCCGGAGGTCGCGCATGCGGTCGAGGAAGATGATGCCGTTCAGGTGGTCGTACTCGTGCTGGACGATGCGCGCCTCGAAATCGGTGGCCACATAGTCCAGCGGCCCACCCTCGCGGTCGTGCCCCTGGACGCGGACGGCCAGGTGGCGCGGCACCATGCCCCGGAGGTCGGGGATCGACAGGCATCCCTCCCAGTCGGAGACCAGCTCCCGGTGATGCGGCGTGATCAGCGGGTTGACGACGACCCGGAGCGGGATGTCCGGATTGCGCTGCGCGTGGTCTTCGGCGGCATAGATGAAGAGCTGCAGATCGACTCCGAGCTGCGGCGCCGCCAGGCCGACGCCGGACGCGTCGCGCATGGTTTCCACCATGTCGTCGATGAGCTGCTGGATCTCGGCCCCTCGGATCTGCTCCGGCGGAATCGACCGCGCCGGGGTCCTCAGTGAGGGATGGCCGAGCCGGACGATGGGACGGACGGGCATAGTGGCTCCCCCAGTTCGTAGAGCCGGCATTATAGCCTGTCCGCGCTCCCCCGCCGGTTGGTGCTATTCTGCAATCCAGGCAATCCGGGATCCTTGGAGGAAGCTGATGCGAGGAGCGCGGGGAACGACCACGACTGACTGCGGACAGCCCCAACACCGGATTGGCCGCCGGATCGGACCTCTGGTCAAGGCTCTCCTTCTTGCCGCGACGGCGGTCGGGGTGCCGGCTCTCGCGAGCGCGGTGATCCGCCGGCGGGTCGAGGCGCCTTCGTCGCCGCGCTGGGGCCGGGCGCACCGCTACGCGGGCCGGCATGGGGAGATCGTCTTCCAGGAGCTCGGGACACACCGCGGCGACCGGCCGCCGATCGTGCTCCTGCACTCCTTCGGTCCTGGCCACGACTCCAACGAGTGGCGCGCCGCCGCGGAGCGCCTGGCCGAGACCTACCCGGTCTACGCTCCCGATCTGCCGGGCTGGGGCCGCTCGGCGGCGCCGCCGGCGGGAAAATGGAACCCCTCGTTCTACGTCGATGCCATCGATTCGTTTCTGACCGGGGTGGTGCGGGAGCCGGCCGTCGTGGTCGCCTCGGGGCTGTCCGCGGCCTACGCGGCGCGGCTGGCGGCGGAGCATCCGGGCCGGCTGCGTGCCCTCGCCATGGTCTCTCCCCTGGGATTGGAGGCCGACGGCGGGGATGCCTTTCTCGGCAAGCTGCTGCGGCTCCCGGTGCTGCGGGACACGGTCCTCGACCTCCTGACCAGCCGCTCGGCGATCACGCACCACCTGCGCAAGGAGGTCTACGCCGCGCCGGAGCGGGTGGATGCGGCGCTGCTCGATCATCACTACCGCGCGAGCCACCTACCGCGCTCGCGGGCGGCGCTCGCCGCCTACGCGGGAGGCGACCTGCGCGACGCGGTGGCCGAGGTCCTGCCCGAGATCGGCATCCCGGTCTGGATGGCCTGGGGCCGCAAGTCGGCGGTTCCGCCGGTGACCGACTCGGACCGCTGGCTGTCCCGCCTCGCGCACACCGGCGAGCTGGAGATCTTCGAAACCGCCGGAGCCCTGCCCCACGCCGAAGCCCCCGCCGCCTTCTGCAGCGCCCTCGACCGCTTCGTGGCGGGGATCTCGGGACGCTGAGCCCGTGCAGACCGGTTTTCTGCTGCGAGTCGGACTCCACTCGCAGCGGCCAACCCTTCACTCGCAGCGGCAACACCTCCACTCGCAGCGACCGGCCCTCCACTCGCAGCGGCCAGCCCTTCATTCGCAGCGGCCAGCCCTCCACTCGCAGCGGAAACCTCTCCACTCGCAGCGGCAACCCCTCCATCCGCTGCGACTCACGCCTTCGCCGCTGCGACTCGCCCTCCATCCGCTGCGACTCACCCTCCATCCGCTGCGAAACTCCCGTGACTCGCAGCAGAGCAGGCGTCACTCCGCCCGCAGATATCCCCGGCAGGCCAGGACGGGGAGCGGAGGATAGCGGGCGAAG
>JANOCF010001037.1:0-2230 GCA_031412055.1 Holophagales bacterium
CGCCGGTACTTCCTGTACGTGAGCCGCTTCGAGCCGGAGAACAATCCGCACCGGGTGGCCGAAGCGTACCGGCAGGTGGGCGGCGACTTCCCGCTGGTCATGGTGGGCGGGGCGCCGTACGCGGACGAGTTCATCCGCGGCTTCACCCAAGGGGCGGACCCGCGGGTCCTGTTCCCCGGCCCGATCTACGGCGAGGGGTACCGCGAGCTTCTCTCCCACGCTCTGGCGTACATCCACGCCACCGACGTGGGCGGCACCCATCCGGCGCTGGTGGAGGCCATGGGCTATGGCAACTGTGTGGTGGTCAACGAGACGCCCGAGAACCGGGAGGTGGCCGGCGGAGTCGGCCTCTACTTCCGCGCCGCCACCCCTTCGAGCCTGGCCGAGCCGCTCGAATGGGTGCGCCGCAATCCCGGCCGGGCGGCGGCACGGGGACGCGCGTCGGCGCGGCGCGCGCGCCTCCTGTACTCTTGGGAAAGCGTCACGGATCGATACGCGAATTTGTTCCGGGAAATGGCGATCCGCTAAAATGTCTTCCGGGCATAGATGGAACCTGCCGCTCGCACGTTAGAATAGCGGGCGGAACAAGAGACCGCTCCGGAGAGAATTCCCTATTTCATGCTGAAAGAACGCGCCCGGATCCTTGCGGTTGGCATCTTCCTTCTCGACCTGGCCCTCGTCTTCGCCGCTTTTCTGCTGGCCTTCGCGGTGCGGAGCTGGGTGCTGCCGTACCTGGCGCCCTCGACCTTCCCGAGCAAGCTCTACCCGCTCTCGGAGTACCTGCCGCTCCTTCCCCTGGCCCTGACGATCTGGGGATCGCTGCTGCTGTCGTCCGGCCGCTACCGGTCGCACCGCACGGTGCCGCTGCTGGAGGAGGCCTGGGCGATCGTCCGCGTCTGCCTGATGGGGTCGGCGATCTTCACCCTGGTGCTCTACATAGGCCGGCTGGACGAGCAGCTCCTCGGCAACGACAAGATCAGCCGCTTCTGGGTCTTCCTGTTCGGCATCTTCGCCTTTCTGTTCCTGCTGACCGAGAAGATCGCGATCCGCACGACCTCGCGCTACGTCCGGCTGCGCGGCTACAACTACCGCACGGTCCTGATGGTCGGAACCGGCCCCACGGCCATCAGGATCGCCGACTCGATCCGCAGCCACCGCTTCTGGGGCTACCGCATCCTCGGCTTCGTCAACGGCACCCACGGCGCCCCCGGAACGCCCGGAACGCCCGGAGCCCCCGAAAAAGCGGCTACGGGCGAGCCCTGGACCGAGCCCTATCCGCTGCTCGGCGAGATCGAGGACATCCCGCGCATCGTGGAGAAGCACGTGGTGGACGACGTGATCTTCGCGGTCCACCGCCGGGAGTTCGACCGCCTGGAGGATCTCTTCCTCAGCCTGCAGGAGCAGGGGATTCGCACCCGCTTCGCCATGGACCTGTTCCCCCACACCCGGGCACGGGTCGAGATGGAGGAGCTGGACGGCATGCCGATGCTGTCCTTCGCCACCACGCCCACGAGCCAGCTCCAGCTCATGGCCAAGCGGGTGCTGGACGTGGCGCTCGCCGCGCTCCTGCTGCTGATCGGCTTGCCGGTGGCGGGCATGGTCGCCCTCGCCATCAAGGCCAGCTCGGGCGGCGGCAGCGTCCTCTTCCGCCAGACCCGCTGCGGCTTGAACGGCCGCATCTTCACGCTCTACAAGTTCCGCACGATGGTGGAAGGTGCCGAGGAGCGCCGCCGCGAGCTGATGCATCTCAACGAGATGAACGGCCCGGTGTTCAAGCTGCGCAGCGATCCGCGCGTCACCTGGCTCGGGCGCATCCTCCGCCGCTTCAGCCTGGACGAGCTGCCCCAGCTCTGGAACGTGCTGCGCGGCGACATGAGCCTGGTAGGACCGCGGCCGCCCATCCCCGAGGAGGTCGCCCAGTACCAGCGCTGGCAGCGCCGGCGCCTGGCGATGAAGCCGGGCCTCACCTGTCTCTGGCAGATCAGCGGCAGGAACAACGTGGACTTCGATCGCTGGATGGAGCTGGACCTGGAGTACATCGACTCCTGGTCACCCATGCTGGACGTGAAGATCCTGCTGAAGACGATCCCGGTGGTGCTGACGGGGAAGGGCGCGAGCTAGGGGGCATAGGCGCTACCTTTGTCTTCAGACGTGGTTGGCGCCCCCGGCCCAACGGGCCGGCAGAGCGGAGCCCAGGGCTGAGGCCGCAGGCCGATGCCCTGGGTGAACG
>JANOCF010001038.1:0-2901 GCA_031412055.1 Holophagales bacterium
GGCTACAAGATCCAGCCCTACTGCGCCCGCTGCGGCACCACGCTCTCCAGCCACGAGGTCGCCCAGAACTACAAGGACGTGGACGACCCGTCCGTCTGGGCGCTGTTCCCGGTCCGCGCCGGACAGGAGCTGGTGCCCATCGGCGGCGGCTCGTGGACGTCCACGAAAGGGATGAAGCTGGTTGCCTGGACCACCACGCCCTGGACCCTCACCGCGCACGTCGGCCTCGCGGTCAATCCGGACATGGTCTACAAGCTGGTCCAGCACCCCGATCCGGACAAGGAGGACGAGCAGTTCCTTCTCGGCGACGAGTTGGCGAAGACCGTTCCCCTGATGGCCGACGTCGAAGGCGAAAAGCGCCTGGTGGACATCGCCGGTCTTCCCGCCCTCGCCCGGTTCCGCGGCAAGGACCTCGAAGGGCTTCTCTACGACCGGCCCTTCCAGGTGCCCCGCGAAGCCTGGGACGGTCTCGGCCGCGGAGAGCTGAGCGAGAATGTCGAATACACCGGCCCGTCCGACGAGCGCGGCTGGCAGGTGGTCCTGGGCGACTACGTCACCGCGAGCGAAGGCACCGGCCTCGTCCACACCGCCCCTCCGTTCGGCGAGGATGACTACAAGACCGGCCAGACCTACGACCTTCCGCTCATCCTGACCATCGACCTCGACGGCCGGGTGCGCGACAAGCCCGGCCTCGAAGCCTTCGCGGGCCTGTGGTTCAAGGACGCCGACGCCAAGATCCTCCAGGACCTCCGGGGCCGCGGACTGCTCCTCCACACCGAGCGCTACCGCCACAGCTATCCGTTCTGCTGGCGCTGCGACCGGCCGCTCCTCTACTACGCGACCACGAGCTGGTTCGTGAAGACGACCCTCTTCAAGCAGGAGCTGATCGACAAGAACCAGGAGATCGCCTGGCATCCCGAGCACGTCGGCGAAGGACGCTTCGGCAACTGGCTGGAGAACGTCGTCGACTGGGCGCTGTCGCGCCGACGCTACTGGGGAACCCCGCTGCCGGCGTGGAAGTGCGAGGAGTGCAGCCACATCCAGGTGGTCGGCTCGTTTGCCGAGCTGTTCGAAGCCTCCGGCAAGACTCCCCCGGCCGACCTCTACGATCCGGAGCAGTTCAACCCGCACCGGCCGTACATCGACGAGGTCTCCTGGGGCTGTACCAAATGCGAGGGAGGCACCATGCGCCGCGTCCCGGACGTCATCGACGCCTGGTACGACTCCGGCTCCATGCCCTTCGCCCAGCACCACTACATGGGCGAGCCGCTGCCCGCGTTCGACCCGGAAAAGGGCGTCGGCTTCCCCGCCGACTTCATCTCCGAGGCCGTGGACCAGACCCGCGGCTGGTTCTACACGCTCCACGCGCTGGGCGTCCTGCTGTTCGGCTCCGTGGCCTACAAGACCTGCATCGTCCTCGGCCACGTCAACGACGAGCAGGGACGGAAGATGTCCAAGCGCCTCGGCAACGTGGTCGAGCCCATGGCCGTGATCGAAGAGGCCGGCGCCGACGCCCTGCGCTGGTACTTCTGCGTCAACAACCCCGAGGTCCCCTCGCGGTTCTCCGCCCGCCTGGTGCGCGAGGCCGCGCAGAAGTTCCTGCTCCCGCTCTGGAACGCGTTGTCGTTCTTCACGATTTACGCAAACCTGGACGGCTGGCATCCGGGGGACGCCGGAGGACACCAGACACCCTTCGACGACCGGCCGCCGCTCGACCGCTGGGTCCTGCTCCGGCTGGACCGCCTGACCTCCGACGTCACCCGCAGCCTCGAGGAGTACGACGTCACCAAGGGCGCGCAGGCCATCGAGGAGTTCCTCGACGAGCTGACCAACTGGTACATCCGCCGCAGCCGCGACCGCTTCTGGGCGGGCGCCGACGCCAGCGCCCAGAAGGAAAGCGCCTACCAGGCGCTCTACGAGGTGCTGACCACCGTGGCCGGGCTGATCGCTCCTTTTACTCCTTTCGTGGCCGACATCGTCCACGGCCATCTGGTCCGCAGCCAGTCAGCCGACGCGGCGGAAAGCGTCCACCTGGGCGACTGGCCGGAGCCTGCCGGCGACCGCAAGGACGAGGCGCTGGAGAAGGGGATGGCCGCGATCCAGCGCATCGTCCGTCTCGGCCACGCGGCGCGCAACACGCACGGTCTCAAGACCCGCCAGCCGCTCGGCGCCGTGACGCTGGTGAGCGCCGATCCGGCCCTTCCCGGACTGGTGACGCCCTACGCCGACCTGCTCCGGGACGAGCTCAACGTCCGTGAGATCCAGTGGGCCGCGGACCGCAGCGAGTACGTGCATCACGAGGTGCGGCCGATCTTCCCCAAGACCGGCCCACGCTTCGGCAAGAAGATGCCCGAGGTCAAGAAGGCGCTGGAGAGCTCGGACGGCGACGTCCTCGCCCACGCGCTGGAGACGGCCGGCAAGATCACCATCGAGATCTCCGACGGTCCGACCGACCTCACGCCCGAGGAGGTGGAGGTCCGCCTGGTCGAGCGCGAGGGCATGGCCACGCAGGGCGACCGCGAGCTGCTCGTCGCCTTGGATACCCGCCTCACGCCCGAGCTGATCGCCGAGGGCTGGGCGCGGGAAGTCGTCCACCGCATCCAGACCGCCCGCAAGGACGCCGACCTGGACTACGCCGACCGCATCCGGGTGCGCTACGACGCCGAGCCGGAGATCCAGGAGGCCGTCGAGACCCACCGCGACTGGATCCTCGGCGAGACGCTGGGCGTGGAGATGCAGCGGGTAGACGGTGCAGAGGACCTCAAGGAGGCGCCCGTGGAGGGTCGCCGCTTCGGATTTGCCATCGACAAGGTTTCCCAATAGCGAAAGATCGGGGGGAGAGAAAGTGGCCGGAATCTTCAAAGCCTACGACGTGCGGGGCCTTTACCCCACGCAGGTCAA
>JANOCF010001039.1:0-4709 GCA_031412055.1 Holophagales bacterium
GCCACGGTGTCCAGGCAGACCGCTTCATCGCCGGTTCCGCCGGCGCACAAATCCTCGATGGCCACACCGGGTCGCAGCCGGGTCGCGAGGTCGTCCAGGGGGAGCTCCGGGCTCTTCCACGCGACTAGCGCGACCGCGACCGTGGCGACGGCCACCAGGGCGACCCGTCCCTTGGGAAGGGTGCGGGCAGAGCGGTCCCGGCCGACAAAGGAGAGCAACAGGGCCGGCACGAGCAGGAGCAGGTCCTGCCAGAACGCCTCGGCCGGCGTCCTCTGGACCAGATTGCCGAAGCAGCCGCAGGCCTCGGCCTCGCGCAGCCCGTTGGCGAACAGATACCAGGCGCGGCCGGTGAGAAAGACGAAGAACGTCACGAGCAGGGCGGCCGGGATGAGCACCCACAGCCGGCGGATGCCCAGCACCAGCGCCAGTCCTACGCCCGCCTCCAGGGCCAGGGCGATCAGGGCCACGGCCTGTGCGGAGAGCGCGAAGTCCAGCCCTTCCAGGCGGATCTGCTCGGCGAAAGCGTTGGGATCGAGGGTCTTGGCCCAGACGGCGACGAGCAGGACCGCGCCCAGGAAGATTCCGGCGACGGTCCCCAGCCAGAACAGGCGGGGCCGCCGGGTCTCCTGGATCGCAGGAGTCCCGGTTCGGGGGACCGTTGTTGCGCTGATCGTGTCCATCGTCAAATGCTCATCCTAGCCAGGAGGTCGTGCCGCTGCAAGCCGAGAACAAGCCGGGCCGGCGGAAAATTCACGCCTTGCGGCGCAGCCGTTCTTCAGGCTCGCGCGGCCACCTGAGATGGCGGCGCAGCTCCTCGGCGGTAGGGCTCTCGACCTCATCCAGGAACGGCTCCAGCGGACCGGAGTAGAGGACCTCGCCGCCGTGCACGCCGCCGCCCGGACCCATGTCCACGATCCAGTCGGTGCGGGCGATCAGGTCGGGGCTGTGCTCCACGAGGATCACCCCGTCGCCGCGCTGCACCAGACGCCGGAGCGTGTGGTAGAGCAGGTCGATGTCGGCCAGGTGGAGGCCCGTGGTGGGCTCGTCGAACAGGAAGAGCCGCTTCCCCTCGGACGCGGGACGGTCGAGGAAGCTCGCGAGCTTCAGCCGCTGCGCCTCGCCGCCGGAGAGAGTCGAGGTCGACTGCCCCAGCCGCAGGTAGCCGAGCCCCACGTCGGCCAGCAGGCGCAGGCGCCGGCAGAGCCGCTTCTGGTCGGCGAAGAGCTCCAGCGCCGACTCGACCGTCAGCTCCAGCGCCTCGGAGATGTTGAGCCCGCGATAGCGCACGGCCAGCACCTCGGGACGGAAGCGGTGGCCCTGGCAGGTCTCGCAGGGCACGGTCACCGGCGCCATGAACTGCATGTCGACCTCGGTGATGCCCGTGCCCTCGCAGGTGGGGCAGCGGCCGCCTTCCAAGTTGAAGGAGAACTGCGCCGGGGTGATGCGCCTTACCTTGGCGTCCGACGTGCCCGCGAAGAGCTTGCGGATCTCGTCGTACGCCTTGATGTAGGTGATCGGGTTGGAGCGGCTCGACCGTCCCAGTGGGCGCTGGTCCACCAGGGTCACGTCCTCCAGCCCTTCGAGGCCGCTCAGGGCACCGCACTCTCCGGGCTCGACGTCCACGACCCCCTTGGCCCGCTGGTAGGTGCCGTAGAGGACGTTCTCGATCAGGGTCGACTTGCCCGAGCCCGAGACGCCGGTCACCGCGACCATGGCTCCCAGGGGGAGATCGACGTCCACGCTCTTGAGGTTGTGGGCGCAGGCGCCGCGGATGGACACGCGCGGCAGGCTGGAGATCTCCTCTGCCAGCGTCTCCCAGCCCTGCTCGCGCCGGAAGCGGGCCACGTGCCGCCGGGCCGAGGTCGGGGGACGCTCCCGGAGATAGCGGCCGGTGAGCGATTCCTCGCAGGCCAGGATCGTCTCGATGGGTCCCTCGGCCACGACCTGCCCCCCGTGCTCGCCCGCCGCCGGACCGAGATCGATGATGTGGTCGGCCCCCTTGATCAGCGTCCGGTCGTGCTCCACGACGAGGACGGTGTTGCCCCGCCGCGCCAGGTCCCGCAGGAGCTCGAGCAGCCGCTCGCTATCCTGCGGGTGAAGGCCGATGGTGGGCTCGTCGAGCACATAGAGGGTGCTGGTCAGGCCGGACCCGAGGGCCGCGGCGAGGTGGATGCGCTGGGTCTCGCCCCCGGACAGGGTACGGGCCTGGCGGTCCAGGGTCAGGTAGTCGAGCCCGACGCGGTGGAGGACCTCGACGCGCTCCGCGAGCTCGTCGATCAGATAGCCGCCGATCTCTCTCTGGCGCGGAGTCCAGCGCCGCTCCCGGAGCCAGGTGCGGAGCTGCTCGACGCTTTTGGCCGTGAGATCGGGGAGGGTCTGCCCTTCCAGCCGCACGGCCACGGACTCGGGCCGGAGACGGTTGCCGCCGCAGTCCGGGCAGGTGTTGTAGGAGCGGTAGCGGGCCAGGAGGACGCGCACGTGGACCTTGTAGGTCCGCGCCTCCAGCCAGTCGAAGAACTCTTCCAGGCTGCAGAACTTCCCCTTCGCCTGCCCGCTCCAGATCCACTCCCGGGCCTCCTCGGGCAGCTCTCCCCACGGGACGTTCAGGGAGATGCCCTGCTTCTGGGCAGCCTTGAGGAGCTCGTCATAAAGCTCCTCGTAGGCCGGGGTGTTCCAGGGCGCGATCGGACGCTCGGAGAGGGTCCGCCGGGGATCGGGGACCACGCGGGCGCGGTCGACGCCGATGACCCGTCCGAATCCCTGGCAGGTGGGGCAGGCCCCGAGCGGGGAGTTGAAGGAGAACAGGGCCGGAGTCGGTCGCCGGACCACCTCGCCGCAGACCGGGCAGGAGATCTCCCGGCTGTACAGCCGAATCCCGGCCGGGCCGTGGGCCTCGATCCGCCCTCCAGTATCGACGCCGACGCCAGCCATCTGATATCCCTGCTCGATCGTGTCCTGGATGCGCGCCACGGCGTCCTCGCGGACCGGAAAGCGGCCGAGCACGAGGAGAAGCGGATCGCGGCCCGTGGGCCAGCGCTCGCCGGGCTCCATGCGGACCACTTCGGCACCTTCCAGCCGGCGCTGAAAGCCCTGGCGGATCAGCTCGCCCAGGGCCTCGTTGGCCCCCTTCTTGGGTCTGGAGAGGCGGACCACCAGGGTGAACGGGTCGCCGGCAGCCCCGGAAGCCAGGTCCTGCGCGGCCTCCTCTGCGGTAGAGCCACGGACCGGGCCATGTCCACGGGGACACCCCATCTCTCCCAGGTGGGTATAGAGAAGGCGAAGGACGTCCAGCGTCTCGGTGATGGTGCCCACGGTGGAGCGGGCGTTGCGGACCGCGTTCTTGGCCTCCAGGGCCACGGCGGGCAGGATGTTGTCGACCGCGTCCACCGGCGGCCGTTCCATCTGGTCGAGGAACTGCCGCGCGTAGGTGGACATGGACTCCACGAACCGCCGCTGCCCCTCGGCATAGATGGTGTCGAACGCGAGAGAGGACTTGCCGGCGCCGGACGGTCCGGTCACCACGGTGACCGCGCAGTGCGGAACCCTGCAGTCGATCCCCTTGAGATTGTGCGTCCGGGCTCGCTTGACGAGGATAAAAGGAGTGTTGGGCATCAGGCTTACGGCTCGCCTCTGCCAGAACACAATCGCCCGGCTGGATATGCCGGAGACGGTGGCAGATCGGAGCCCGGAATCATAACGCGTGAAGGAGTCTCTCTGGACAACAATCTTGCGCTTGACAATTTCGCAAGACGAAATGATAATTATCTTGGTCCTTGAGGCCTTGTACGTGGGAGGAGCCCTATGAAGTCAACCATCTCAGTGCGCTGGCAGACAGTCATTCCGCAGGAGATTCGCGAAGCTTTGAACATCCAGCCCAATACCAAGCTTGACTGGGAGGTCCGAGACGGGTACATCGTGGTGCATCCGATCCCGTCGGACCCTGTCAAGGCGGCACTGGGCATGTTCAAAGGCCGCGGCCCAACGACGGACGATCTCCTTGCCGAGCGCCGTCGGGAACGCGAGCGGGAGAGAGAAAAAGAACGCCGACTAGGTATCCCGCCCGCGGAGCAGCACTGAGTGCCGCCCTATGTGCTGGATACCTCTGCTCTCCTGACGCTCTTTGGGGAGGAGGAAGGGGCCGAGCAGGTCGTGGAGGTCCTCGGAAGAGAGCGGGGCGACGTGATCCATGAGGTGAGTGATTCCGCGCCCCGACCTCGTGTCTACCTTCCCTTCATGGCACTGATGGAATTCGAGTACATGATCCTGAGGAGGTATGGGCCCTATGAATCGGATCGAGCGGTCCGGCTCATCCGCTCCTGGCCTGTCGTCCTGGTCGAATCCCATCCTGAATGGCGGGGCGGGGCGGCCCGACTGAAGGCGGAAGGCAGCCTGTCACTTGGAGACGCCTGGAATGCTTCTCTGGCGCTGCTTCTAGACGCCGATTTGGTTCACAAAGATCCGGAGTTCGACCAGGTCGAGGGACTGCGGAGCCTGCGACTGCCGTACAAAGAGAAGATTCGCTGAGCCTCACCCCGGCGGCCGGCGGTCCTCCTTCTTCTCGTCCTTGTCGCCGCCACCGCCGCCGAAGACCTTCTTGAGCCAGCTCCGGACGGGACGGCGTTTCTTCTCGCGCCGCTCTTCCGGCCGGACCACCGCGGCGGCCCTCTCCCCAGCATTCTCGCCTCCGCCTTCCCCGATCTCTTCGTCGC
>JANOCF010001040.1:0-2300 GCA_031412055.1 Holophagales bacterium
GCTCTACATCCACCCCGAAGAGTGCATCGACTGCGGACTGTGCATCGACGCCTGCCCGGTCGAGGCCATCTACACGCTCGAAGAGACGCCGGACAAGTGGCGCGAGTACATCGCCAAGAATTACGAGCACTTCGGTCTAACCCCTCCGTGAGCTGAGCGGCAAGCCCCTTCATCGGCCTCGAAGGCGCGGCAGGTCCGCGCCTTTGCCGTTTTTACCCTTCGGGCGCCTTTCCCGGCGCTTCTGGCCTCCGCTCCACGCCTTCCGGAGCGACCCCCGGCCTTTTGGCAGTCGTTCCGCGTCTTGCGGAAGCCGCTCCCGATCCTCCGGTGTCCGCTCCGCGTCTTCCGGAAGGCGCTCCCCATCTTCCGGCCTCCTCTCCGGGTGTTCGGGAAGCGCCTCCGGACCTTCGGTGGCCGTTCCGGGTCTCCCGGGCTTCACTCCGGGTCTTCCGGCGGCGGCTCCGGGAACTCCGGAGCCTTCTCTCGATCTCGCGGCACCGGCTCCGGGAGTTGCGGCAATCTCGCCCGATCTTCCGGCGTCGGCTCCGGTAGCTCCGGCAATCTCTCCCGAACTCGCGGCGGCGGCTCCGGGAGTTGCGGGTTCCGGTCCCGATCGTCCGGAATTTGCTCCGGACCGGCGCCGGTCTTCAGGATGACACCCGGTAGCTTCACCGCCCCCCACCTGATCCTTCCCGACAACCAACCCTCCCCCTCCCCGAGGGGAGGAACCGCCGCCCTTTCCCACTCCCGACAGTCCGTGTGCCGCGCCCACGCTTCCGAGCGGCACGCCCTTGCGTCCGCCTCGCTAAAATCCTTGTCTCACCAGGGAATGGACGAACGCTCTGGATAGTTCTATGATGTGAGTGCCAAGCACTCAAGATGATTGCCGGGGAGGCACGGGGCTCGCATCGGCCTGGGATTGGGAGGAGAACGGATTGGAATACAAGGACTACTACGCGACCCTCGGAGTCAAGAAGGACGCCTCGGACGACGACATCCAGAAGGCGTACCGGAAGCTGGCGCGCAAGTTTCACCCGGACGTCAACAAGGCTCCGGAGGCCGAAGCCAAGTTCAAGGAGATCGGCGAGGCCTATGAGGTCCTCAAGGACTCGGACAAGCGCCAGAAGTACGACCAGTACGGGTCGGCGTGGAAGCGCGCCCAGCAGACGGGCTCGACTCCGCCGGGATGGGAAGGAAACTTCGGCGGCGGCGACGGCGACTTCAGCTCGTTCTTCGACATGCTGTTCGGTGGCGCGGGCCGCCGGGGCGGCGCGCGCGGCGGAGCCGGGGGTTTCCAGGGTTTTGGCGGCCAGGGCTTCCCGGGTGCCGGAGGCGACACGGAAGCCACGATCAAGCTCAGCCTGGAGGAGGCGGTGCGCGGAGGCAAGCGGGAGATCACGCTCCAGGACCCGAACAGCGGCCAGCGCAAGACTCTGTCGGTGCGCATCCCCGAAGGGGTCCGGGCGGGCCAGCGCATCCGCCTCGCCAACCAGGGCCAGCCCGGCATGAACGGCGCCGCGGCCGGCGATCTCTATCTGAGGCTTGAGATCGAGCCGGACCCGCGCTTCAAGATCGAAGGCGCGGACCTCCACACCACCGTCCCGGTCTCCCCCTGGGAGGCCGCTCTCGGCGGCGATGCCGAGGTCCAGACCCTGGACGGTGCGGTACGGGTGAAGATCCCGGCCGGCTCGTCCTCGGGAAGAAAGATCCGCCTGCGCGGCCGGGGCATGGCCCAGGCCGGAGGCGAGAAGGGCGATCTGCTGGCGGAGATCCGGATCGTGGTTCCGGAAAAGCTTTCGGAACGCGAGCGGGAGCTGTTCGAGCAGCTCGCCGAATCGTCGAGCTTCCGGGCGCGGGCCTCTTGAGGAAAGAAAAAAGAAGAAAGAGAAGAAAAAAGAAAAGAGAGGGCACAGCACATGGACATCAACCGGCTCACAGAGAAATCGAAGGAGGCTCTCCAGGCGGCTCAGACCAAGGGTCTGCGCTACGGCCACCAGGAAACGGATGCCGAGCACCTGCTGCTCGCGCTTTTGGAGCAGCCGGAAGGGTTGGTTCCCCGCCTGCTCGCCCGGATGGACGTCCCCGTGGAACCGCTCCGCGCCGAGGTCGAGCGCGAGTTGGAGCGTAAGCCCCGCGTGTCGGGCCCGGGCGTGGAGGCCGGAAAAATCAACATCTCCTTGCGTCTGCAGCAGGTCTTCCTGCGCGCTGAGGACGTGGCCAGGCGCCTCAAGGACGAGTACACCTCGGTCGAGCACCTGCTTCTTGGCCTGATCGACGAGCAGGGACCAGCCGGCCGCATC
>JANOCF010001041.1:0-1789 GCA_031412055.1 Holophagales bacterium
AACGCCTCCCGATCCCGAGCAAGGTCGGAGTACTCCAAGCGGCGCACCATCCGGGGGATCATCTCCTCGGACAGCTCGCCGATAGCCGCGCTGCTCAGGCCGCGCGTGGTTCGGATCTGATGGACCTGCTCCGTAGAAAGGCCGGATGCCTCCGCTGCCTTTCCTTCCATCTCCTCGGGTGTCATTTTCATACCTCTTCATACCTCCTGCATGGTTCATCATGTTTCATTGGGGCAGCCGCGGCGCCCTGGCGGCCTCGACCGCCGAGAGCGGACGCTCCCACAGCAGCTCGCCGGACTTCAGGTCGCGGGCCTTGATCACCTTCCGGACCTTCTCGCCAGGTGCGGGAAGCGGCGGCTCCTGGACGAGATAGATCAGACGCGGGCCGACGACGCAAGGCTCCGTCGCACCCTCCTCATGCGGCACGGTCGCAACCCGCTGCCCCGTGGATGCGTCGAAGATCCACCAGGGCTTCCGCCCTTCGTTTTTCTCATCCGGCTCGTCGGGCTCGACGAGCACGTACCTTCCGTCCGGCGAAAGGCTCGGAACCAGCGCCGCGCCGCGGGCCAGCTCCATCCGCTCTCCGGCCCCCCTGGAGGCCCCGCTCCCCTGGGTCTCCAGGAGCAGCGACATCGCATCGCCCGACTCCTCCATGGCGAGCGACGCCTGCCGGTCCCCGGCCGTCCACGGCTCCGTCTGCCAGACGATCTCCGGCGAGACGGGCGGCGACACCGCCTCCCGCAGCTCGGCGGAGCGCATCGGCGCCCTGCGAGCCTCGGCGGCCTGCCCGCCCACCTCCCCGGTCTCCAGGTCCACGCGCACCGTTCCGCCCGCGCTCCGTTGGGCCTCCCGCAGCACCTCCCGGGAGGGCGCCGCCCCGCCGGTGTAGCGGGACCGGGCCTCCCAGTCGAGCACCAGCGCGCCCCCTTCGATCCGCGCCTGGACCCGGAAGGTCTCGGGGTCCCAGGATCGCGCCTCTACCCAGTCCGGGAGCACGACCGGATCGGATGTCAGGACCGGCTCTCCGTGCCTGGCCAGGTCCAGCAGCACGATCCGGGAGGCGTTCGGCTTCCCGGGCTCGGGGCGCTGCGCGATCAGACGCTCCCCGGAGACGTACAGCGGCCGCGAGGCCGTGCCGGTGTGCCAGAGGAGCGAGCCGTCCGCCAGATCGACAGCGTCGATCCCCCCGGTATCGACGGCGAAATAGCCGGTGCGGCCGTCGGGGTCCGCGACCCCCTTCGGGAGCAGCGGAGGCTGTGGTGCGGTGCGTGGCTCCATGGAAGGCTCCTACAATAGGTTGGACGAGCGTAAATCCGGGTTTACGGTAAGGACATGGACTGTTTCGGCCACGCGGCCGACCCCTTCCGCGAAACGGGCCGGCTCGGGCAGGAGCGAGAGGACGAGGAAATCGTCCGTCGCGAAGTCGAAGAAGTAGCCGGGATGAACAAGCGTGCCGGCGCGGTCGAGGATCTCCAGCGCCAGCTCCTCGTCCGACCGGGGCGCGCAGACGCGGAGCAGGGCCGACCAGCCTCCCGCGGGCTGCAGCAGCTCGACTCCCGGCACGCCGCTCACGGCTTCGCGGAGCACCGCGAGGTTGACCCGCAGACGGTCGAGGATCGCGGAGCGGATGCGCGGCGCCAGCTCCAGCACGCCGGGAAGGGCTCTCTGGACCGGCGTCCCCACCGAAAGATAGCTGTCCGCCACCATCTCCAGAGCCGCGACCGCGCGGCGCCGGAGACCCGCCGGACCGCCGACCCGGATCCAGCCCAGCTTCCAGGACGGCAGCCCC
>JANOCF010001042.1:0-1629 GCA_031412055.1 Holophagales bacterium
GCCGGTGCTGATCGAGGCGCGGATGGTCAACTCCCCGTCCAGCGGCTTCGGCGCCTACACGTCCCTGCCGGTGATCTCGTCGGAGAATGCGCTGGCGCCGGGCGCGGTCGCGCACCTGATCGCCCTCTCCCGCGACAACTCCGGCGCCTACACCGACCTGGAGATCGTGAACCTCGGCACCCAGGCCGCGCAGTGCAGCGTTCAGTTCTTCCGGACGGACGGCAGCGCGATCGCCGCCGCGGCCACGGTTGCCGTACCGCCGCTGTCGCTGCGCCAGTTCGGCGACGCGCTCGGCGTCCTGGGCCAGACCGCGGTGGCTGATGCCCGCGCCCGGGTCTCCTGCAATCAGACGTTCTACGCCTTCGCCGCGCTCTACAACCCGGCCCGGACGATGCTGACGTTCGTGACGCCCTCACCCTCCGGGGCCTCGACCCTGACCGGCCCGAACGGCGGCGACGACCCGGGACCGACGCCCGGAGCCATCGTCTTCGAGCGCACCGGTGCGGTCCACAAGCCGGCCCCGGGCAGCGAGATCCGGCAGATCCCGGTGCCCGTGCCCCAGGCTCTGGCCCTCAAGCGGATGATCATCGAGTGGGATGTCGTCCCCGGCGCCTGGACGGCGATCAAGCCGGAGGGCAATCACAACCTGATCTGGGTGCATCGCGGCAAGTACCGCAGCAACACCATCGCCAACGTGAACACGTTCGGGCCGCCGCGCAACGGCATCAAGAACACCCAGAACGTGGACATGCCGGCCAAGGCGCTCATCGCCAAGGAGGTCTCCCTGGCGTTGCAGCAGGGCGTCTCCTACCACCTGCGCTACGTCTACGACGCGGAGGCCAACAGGATTACCCTGACGGTCACGTCCGGCGGCGCCACGGTGGCCACGCTGGAGATGGACGGCTCGACGCCCGGCCGGACGCTGACGGTGCCCGCCACGGGCCTGATCGTCCAGTTCGGCCATACCGCGGAGCAAGGGGCGGAGGGGATCGAGTTCCCGACGTACGACTGGCAGTACTCGAACCTGCGGATCGAGATGGTGCCCTAAGGGCTCGGGAGCTTTCTGAAAAAGGCTTGGAAGGGACCTCGGTACTTGAGTACCAGGGCCCCCATCGCCAGGGCCGCAGCGGCGAGCGAGGCCGCGAAGCGTGCCCAGGAGCCGTCCTCGAAGAGCCAGGCCGCGGCGGCGTAGAACGGCAGCGGGATCAGGTAGACCAGGGCGAGATCGCCCATCAACGCCCGGAACCGGGAGCCGAAGACCCGGCGGATCTCCCAGGCCATCAGCAGGTTGCCCGCCAGCAGGTAGTTCGCGGCGGCCATGCCCGCGGCTCCCCAGCGCTGCGTGAAGAGGATTCCCAGCCCCACCAGGGAGACCAGGTTGAGCAGCATGATCACCAGCCAGGAGCGGTCCTCGTGCCGGGCCTTGAGCATCTCTCCGCCGAGGATGGTGAACTGGTCCAGGAAGGGAATGAAGGCCAGCACCCGCAGCAGCGGCACCGCGCCGCTCCAGTCCGGGCCAAGGAGGATCTGCACGACCTTCTCGGCGTTGAACAGCAGGAAGTAGCTCGCCACCACCTGGCAGCCCAGGAGCTGCAGCGTGCCCAGCCGGAAGACCTCCAGGAAGCGGGG
>JANOCF010001043.1:0-9324 GCA_031412055.1 Holophagales bacterium
GAGATCGTCGGGAAAACGCGCCGCCGCGAAGATGCGGTTGAGCGGCAGGTCGGGGTCGAGGAGCACTTCCCAGTACCGGTCGATCAGGCGCTGGAAGATCTGCTCCTTGTTGCCGAAGTGGTGGTACAGGTTGCCGACCGACAGGCCGGACCGGGTGGCGAGCTGCCGCATGGAGGTGGCCCGGTAGCCCTGCCGGGAGAACAGCGACAGCGCCGCCTTGAGCACCTTCTGGGTCGATGCCTCGGACTTGGATGCCTGGGTGCGCCGCTTCGTCATCGCCAGCCTCCTCCCCAATACAGAACGATCGTTCGGTATTTTTCCGGATGGTAGGCGCCGCGGCAGGCTCTGTCAAGCCTGACCGCGGTATCGGGCTGTCGGGGGCTGTCGGGGAGCGTCTCGAGACGAGTAGAGGCGGGTGCGGACCTGGCGGTTACCGACGGCCGCCGGCAGCCCGGCTGGCGTCCGGATTTTCGGGCGGACGCGTCGCGCCCTTGGCCTTGGCACGGGTGATGCCGTCCCCGCTCTTGGCCTTGGCGTTCTTGGCGGTCAGCTCCGCGAAACGGGCCTCGCGCTGCTCGGCCGAGTCCGTGGGTAGATGGCACTTCTTGTACTTCTTGCCGCTCCCGCACCAGCAGAGGTCGTTGCGGCCGAGCTCGACAGCCACCTTCGCGGCCTTCCCAGCCTTGGCGCCTTTGACGGCCCTGGCGGCGGTGGGTTGCCCGGAGGAACGGGAGAACAGATTACGGAACCAGCTCATCAAAGACACAGGGAGACTCCTTCAAGGTTCAGGAACACAGGGTTTCAAAGTCGTCCGGGATCGGGTTTATTCCTGCGGTGAGACTTTTGGGGAGTGTCGAAAGCCGGTCATCCCTTCTTTCTCCGGAGGGTCCCGTGGAACGCCCTGATCTCGGACTTGTCCTGGAACACGAAGGAGCGCTCGTAGTCGAGCTGGTCCTCCCCGACGAACCGGAAGGTGTCTCGCCGCTGGAAGTCGTCGCCGGTGATCTTGTTGTGCTCCGGCCCGATGAAAGTGAGGGTGCGCGTCGCCGCGTCCCACGAACCGGCCGAGAGGAACTCGCGCGGATCGCCGGCTTGGAGCTCGATCCGGTAGAAGGACTTCTTGAATGTATTGTAGCCGTAGCTCGTGCGGCTCGGGGTCGGAGGCGCGTTCTCCCGGAGCTGGATGGTGTCGTCACTCTCGAGGAAGTAGCCGTCGAGGATCCAGCGGACGTTCATGGTGGCCGCGGCCGGCACCTCGTCCGCTTTGGTCCGCACCGCGGCCTGAAGGGTCCCCTCCCAGTTCCCGGCGAGTTGGCCCAGGACCTCGTGCTCTTTCTGCTTGCTCATCAGAGCCTTCACCCGGGCGATGGCTTCCGGCGTCGGCATGACCCGCGCCTCCGTGGCGGACTTCTGCGCCGCCAGGGGCGCTCCCAGGAGCCCGGGGGATAACAGGGCCGCGAGAGCCAGAGCCACGCGGCGGCAGGCGGTAATCGTCATGGTTCCTCCTCTGCCGGAAAGGGATCCGAGGCGCGATTTATACCATGGCAGGGTCGCTTCGGGTCTCGCCCGGCACCACGAAAACAGGTATGGTGTTTCCCAGTTCCTCGATTTGAAACCCTAGAGAAGGAATGCTCAGCATGACGCCGGAAGAGCTCCGAGGCGCGGTAGCAATTGTCGGCATGGCGGGACGTTTTCCGGGTTCCCGCAATCTGGAGGACCTCTGGCGCAATCTGCGTGACGGCGTCGACTCGGTCCGGTTCTTCACCGCCGAGGAGCTCCTGGCGCTCGGGGTGGACCCGGCCCGGCTCGCCGACCCGGCCTACATCAAGGCCGCGGCCCAGCCTCCTGACTTCGACAGGTTCGACGCCGGATTCTTCGGCTTCAACCATCGCGAGGCCGAGATCCTCGATCCGCAGCAGCGGGTCTTTCTGGAGGTCTGCTGGGAGGCCCTGGAGGACGCGGCCTATGACCCGGAGAACCACCCGGAGAGCGACCCGGAGACAGTCCGGCGGGTCGTCGGGGTGTTCGGCGGCGCCACCACAAGCACCTACCTGCTGTTCAACCTGCTGCCCAACACCGAGCTTCTGAAGACGATGGACCCGCTGCAGCTCCTGGTGGGCAACGCCGGGGATTCGCTGGCCACGCGGGTGTCCTACAAGCTCGGGCTCAAAGGCCCGAGCTACACGATCCAGAGCGCCTGCTCGACCTCGGCGGTGGCGGCCCACCAGGCCTGCCAGAGCCTTCTCAACGGCGAATGCGACATGGCCCTGGCCGGGGGCGTGTCGATCAACGTCCACCTGCTGAACGGCTACAAGTCTCCCGACGGGTCGGTCTTCTCGCGCGAGGGACGCTGCCGGGCGTTCGACGCCGGGGCGCAGGGCATCCTCTTCGGCGGTGGCGCCGGAGTGCTGGTGCTCAGGCGGCTGGAGGACGCGCTCGCGGATGGGGACAACATCCAGGCGGTGATCCTGGGCTCGGCGGTCAACAACGACGGCGCGCTGAAGGTCGGATACACGGCGCCAAGCGTGGATGGCCAGGCCGAGGTGATCGCGGAGGCGCTGGCGGTGGCCGGGGTGGAGCTGGAGTCGATCTCCTACATCGAGGCCCACGGCACCGGGACACGGCTGGGTGATCCGATCGAGGTCCAGGCGCTGAGCAAGGTGGCGCGGACCAGAACGGAGAAGACGCAGTTCATCCCGATCGGCTCGATCAAAACGAACATCGGCCATCTGGACGTTGCGGCGGGCGTGGCGGGTCTGATCAAGACGGTGCTGGCGTTGAAGCACGGCCAGATCCCTCCGAGCCTGCACTTCGTGGAGCCGAACCCGGAGATCGACTTCGCCAACAGCCCGGTCTTCGTGAACACGGAGCTGCGGGACTGGCAGCCGGCGGAGGGACACCCGCGCCGGGCGGGGGTGAGCTCTTTCGGATTCGGCGGGACGAACGCGCACCTGGTGCTCCAGGAGGCTCCGCTGGTGGAGGCGACTGCTCCTCGGCGGGAGCACCACCTCCTGCCGCTGTCAGCGCGAAGCCAAGCGGCGCTCGAGCAGGCGGCGCGGAACCTCGCCGTGCACCTGGAGCGCCATCCGGAGCTGGACATCGCCGATGTGGCCTGGACGCTCCAGGTGGGCCGACGGTCGTTCGAGCACCGAAGGCTGGTGGCGTGCCGGAGCCGCGAGGAGGCGGTCGAGGCGTTCCAGGGGGGGAACTCGCTCCACACACTCCCAGAGACGGCGCGGATGTGGCTTGCCGGGGAGAGCGTCGCCTGGACGGCACTGTACGAAAAAGGGGAGAAGCGGCGGCGAGTGTCGCTGCCAACGTACCCGTTCGAGCGGCGGCGGTATTGGATCGAACCTCCGAAGCCCGCCAAGCCCGCCGACGCCGCTGTCAGCGGCGCTCCTCTACCCCTGCCGGATGCCGCCACCTCGGCGGGCCACCCTCGTCCGAACCTGTTCAACCCCTACGAGCCACCCCGGGACGAGCGCGAGGAGAAGGTCTGCGGCATCTGGCGCGAGGTGCTGGGGGTCGATCCGGTCGGTGTTCACGACGACTTCTTCCAACTCGGCGGCCACTCGCTGCTCGCGCCGCAGATCCTCGGCCGGGTGCGAGACGTCTTCGGCTTCGACTTCCCTCTCCAGCACCTGTTCTCGTTCCCGACACCCGCCGAGCTCGCGGAGGCGATCGGGTACCTGGAGGCAGAGGCCCAAAGCGGCCGGCCGCCCATCCCTCCGATCCCTGTGAGCCCCCTGCGCGCGACCGGCGGCCCTCATCCGCTGTCGTTCTCGCAAGAGCGGCTCTGGTTCATCGACCGGCTCGATCCCGGCAATCCGATCTACAACGAGCCCCGGGCGGCGCACATCTCGGGCGCTCTCGACGCGGCGGCCATGGAGCGGAGCCTGCGCGAGCTGGTACGGCGGCAGGAGGCGCTGAGGACCACGTTCCTGGAGGCCGACGGCGAGCCGGCACAGGTCATCCATCCAAGCGATCTCCAGCTGCCCTGGATCGATCTGTCGGCGCTGCCCCAGGCGCCGCGGCAGGCCGAGTCCGAGCGCCTGACGCGTGAGGAGGCGCGGCAGCCGTTCGATCTCGCGAGCGGGCCGGTGCTGCGGACGATGCTGCTGCGCCTGGGCGCGCGCGAGCACGTCGTGCTCTTCAACGTCCATCACATTGCGAGCGACGGCTGGTCGCTCGATCTTCTCGTCCAGGAGGTCGCGACTCTCTACCGCGCCTTTTCCCAGGGCCTGCCCTCGCCGCTGCCGGAACCCCCCGTCCAGTATGCGGACTTCGCCCACTGGCAGCGGCAGTGGCTCCAGGGGAAGACGCTGGAGGAGCATCTGTCCTACTGGCGGGAGGAGCTGTCCGGCGCCGCGACGGTGCTGGAGCTGCCGGCCGACCGGCCGCGCCAGGTGGTCCAGAGCTTCCGCGGCGCCGTGGCTTCCCTGGAGCTGCCGGCCCGCCTCGTCGAAGGGCTCGACGAGCTGGGCCGCCGCGAAGGCGCGACCCGTTTCATGACGCTGCTCGCGGGATTCCAGGCGCTCCTGCACCGGCTGAGCGGCCAGCCGGACATCCTGGTGGGCTCGCCGATCGCCAACCGTACGCGGCCGGAAATCGACGGGCTGGTCGGCTTTTTTGTGAACCTGCTGGTCCTGCGCGGCCGCTTCTCCGAGCGCTTCTCCGGAGAGACCGGGTTCCGCGGCCTGCTGGGGCAGGTGCGGGAGACGGCCCTGCGCGCCTACGCGCACCAGGACCTGCCGTTCGAGAAGCTGGTCGAAGAGCTGCGGCCGGAGCGTGATCTCTCGCGCACGCCGGTGTTCCAGGTGCTCTTCGTGCTGCAGAACGCCCCGCTGGACGAGATCGATCTGCCCGGTCTGTCGATCGCCGCGCGGCCGGTCGAGGCCGGCGTGTCGCGGTTCGACCTCACACTGGCCGCAACCGAGGCGGGTGCCGGAACGGGCGGGATCGTGCTCCGGCTGGAGCACAACACCGACCTGTTCGACTCCCCGACCGCCACGCGCTTCCTCGGTACCCTGCGCGAGATCCTCACGGCGGCAGCCGCCGATCCGGAGCGCCGGCTGCGCGACCTGCCGCTGCTGGCGGAGGCCGGCCGGTTGCAGATCCTCTCCGAATGGAACGACACGCGGCACGAGGTGCACGCGGCCACGGTCCTTGAGAGCTTCCATCGCTGGGTCGAGCGGACGCCGGACGCGCCGGCGCTGCTCTTCGGCGAGGAGAGGATTACGTACGCCGGGCTGGCGGAGCGCGGCTGGCGCCTCGCGCGCCATCTGCAAACGCTGGGGATCGGTCCCGAGAGAGTGGCGGCCCTGTGCGTGGAGCGCTCGCCGGAGATGATTGCGGGGGTGCTCGGAACGCTCACAGCCGGAGGCGCCTACCTGCCGCTCGATCCGGACTACCCCGTCGACCGTCTCGCCTTCCTGCTCGAAGACTCGGGCGCGCGCGTACTCCTCACCACGAGAGCGCTGGCCGGACGGATCGCGCCCCTGGCCACGGCGGGGACCCAGGTGGTCCTTCTCGACGAGGAGATCCCGGAGGCCGGGGCTCCGCTGCCTCCTCCCGACGCCGGGCGCCTGGCCTACATCATCTACACCTCGGGCTCGACCGGCCGTCCCAAGGGCGTTCTGGTCGAGCACCGCGGTCTGCCGAGCCTGGTGGCCTCCTCCCTGCGCTGGCTGGACATCCGGCCGCGCGACCGAATCCTGCAGTTCGCCTCTCTGAGCTTCGACGTCTCGGTCTGGGAGACGTGGCAGGCGCTGGCGACCGGTGCGACGCTGGTCCTCGCTCCGCGTGAGGAGCTGTTCCCGGGTCCAGGGCTGATCGGCCTCCTGCGCCGGCAGGAGGTCACTCACCTGTTCATGCCCCCATCGGCCCTGGCCGCGCTGCCGCCAGTAGCGGCCCGCGAACTGCCGCTCCTGCGCATCGTCTGCGTGGCGGGCGAGGCCTGTCCGCCCGAGCTGGCGAGGCGCTGGGGAGCGGGCCGCCGGTTCGTCAACGCCTACGGCCCGACCGAGATCACCGTCATCGCGACGCTGGAGGTGGCTTCCGGCAGGGTCGACGATCTCGAGAGAATCCCCATCGGCCGGCCTCTGCTCAACGTGCAGGCCTACATCCTCGATTCGCACTTTGGACCCGTGGCCATGGGGGTACCCGGCGAGCTTTGCATCGGAGGCGCCGGCGTGACCCGCGGCTACCACGACCGGCCGGAGCTGACCGCGGAGCGGTTCGTCCCCGATCCCTTCGCCACCGAGCCCGGAAGCCGCCTCTACCGCACGGGCGACCTGACCCGTTTCCTGCCCGACGGCCGGGTGGAGTACCTGGGCCGCATCGACCGCCAGGTCAAGGTGCGGGGCTTCCGCATCGAGCTGGGCGAGATCGAAGCCGCTCTCACCCGCCGTCCGGAAGTCGTGGAGGCCAAGGTGGTCGTCCGCGAGGAGGAGCCGGGAGACAAGCGCCTGACGGCGTTCGTCGTGCCGCGCGAAGGGGATCCGGTTCCCTCGCTGCGAGCAGCGCTGCGCGAGACACTCCCTGAGTTCATGGTGCCGTCGCGGTTCGTGCTCCTGCCCGCCATGCCGATGACGCCCAACGGCAAGGTGGACGTGACGCGGCTCGCGACGATGGAGGTCCGGCAGGAAGGCGTGCCAACGCTACCGCGATCGCCGGGATTGCCGGCAAAACCGCAGGGGGACCTGGAGAGGCACATCGCCGAGGCTTGGCGCGAGGTCCTCAAGGTCGACCAGGTCGAGCGCGACGACAACTTCTTCGACCTCGGCGGTCATTCACTGTTGTTGCCGAAACTCCATGCCCGCCTGCGGGAGACCCTGGGCCGGGAGCTGACCCTCGTCGACCTGTTCCGCCACCCGACGATACGCTCGCTGGCGAATCACCTGAGCCCGCCGGAGCTATCGCCGGCCAGAGCGATCCCGCCTCTCCCGGTGGCTCGCCTGCGCGCCGGGTGGACCGATGGGCACATCGCCATCATCGGCCTGAGCTGCCGTTTCCCCGGAGCCCGGGACGCCGGAGAGCTCTGGCGCAACCTGCGCGACGGGGTCGAGTCGATCCGCCGTCTGAGCGCCGAGGATCTCTCCACGCTGGGCGCCGATCCAGCCCTGCTGGAGGATCCGCGCTGGGTCCCGGTCGTAGCCATGCCGGACGGCTTCGACCGCTTCGACGCCCGCTTTTTCGGCATGAGCGCGCGCGACGCCGAAATCCTGGACCCGCAGCAGCGGATGTTCCTGGAGACCTCCTGGGCCGCGTTGGAGGACGCGGGCTGCGATCCGGAGATCATGGGCGACCGGTGCGGCGTCTTCGCCGGCGCGGGCGTGAGCGTCTACCTGATGCGCAATCTCCTGTCACAGGCGGAGGCCCGTTCGCTCGACCCGCTGCAGACGATGATCGCCAACATGCCGGACACGCTGACGGCGCGGGTCTCCTACAAGCTGAACCTGCGCGGCCCGAGCTACTCGGTGCAGAGCGCCTGCTCGACGTCCCTGGTGGCGGTGCACCACGCGCGCCTGAGCCTGCTCGCCGGGGAGTGCGATGTGGCCTTGGCCGGAGGCGTCTCCCTGCCGCTGAGCCAGCTCGCCGGCTACGCCTACCAGGAGGGCTCGATCGCCTCGCCGGACGGTCATTGCCGGGCCTTCGACGCCGGTGCTCGGGGAACGGTTTTCGGCGGCGGGGTCGGCGTGGTGGTGCTCAAGCGCCTGGAGGACGCGCTGGCCGACGGCGACACGATCCGCGCCGTGCTGCTGGGCTCGGCGGTCAACAACGACGGCGCGCTCAAGGTCGGCTTCACGGCGCCGAGCGCCGCGGGTCAGGAGGCGGTGCTGCGCGAAGCACTGGCCGCGGCGGGCGTGACCCCGGAGTCGATCGGATACGTCGAGGCGCACGGCACCGGCACGGAGGTCGGAGACCCCATCGAGGTGCAGGCGCTGTCCCGGGTTCTGACCCGGGCGTCCGGCGGGCGCCCGGCCTGCGCCCTGGGCTCGATCAAGACCAACTTCGGCCACCTCGACGCCGCGGCGGGAGTCGCGGGCCTGATCAAGACCGTCCTCGCCCTGCAGTATCGGCAGATCCCCCCCAGCCTGCACTACGAGACGCCAAATCCGGCGATCGACTTCGAGAGCTCGCCCGTCTATGTCAACGGCGCGCTGGCGGAGTGGCAGTCGGAAGGACCGCGCCGCGCAGGGGTGAGCAGCTTCGGGATCGGCGGCACCAACTCGCACGCCATCCTGGAGGAGGCTCCTGCGATCGAGGCTTCGCCTTCGTCACGGCCATGGCACCTCCTGGTGCTCTCGGCGCGCACGGAGGCGGCTCTGGAGAGGACGACGCAGAACCTGGCCGACCATCTCCGCCGCCATCCGGACCTCGACATCGCGGACGTGGCCTGGACCCTCCAGACCGGGCGCAAAGCGTTCCGCCACCGGCGGGCGGTGGTCTGCCGCGTCCCGGAGGATGCGGCCGAGGCCCTGGAGAGCCTGGACCCGGCGCGGGTGTGGACGGGTGATGCCGGAGATGGGCGGCAGCGGGCCGTCGCGTTCCTGCTGAGCGGCCAGGGCTCGCAGTACCCCGGAATGGGGCGGGAGATCTACGACACGGAGCCGGTCTTCCGCCGGGAGCTCGACCGCTGCGCGGAAATCTTGGGGATCGATCTCCGCGAGAAACTCTGGGGGGACAACCCGGACCTCCTCGGCCGGACGGAGACCGCGCAGCCGGCGCTGTTCGCCTTCGATTATGCGCTGGCCGTCCTCTGGCGGGAATGGGGGATCGTGCCGGACGCCCTGCTGGGCCACAGCCTGGGGGAGTACGTGGCGGCCTGCCTGTCCGGGGTGATGTCGCTGGAGGACGCGCTGGCGCTCGTCGCCGCGCGCGGCCATCTCATGGGCGCCCTGCCGCCCGGCTCGATGCTCGCGGTCCCGCTGCCGGAGCGCGAGGTGCTGGCGCTTCTGGAAGGCGGGTTCGAGGATCTTTCGCTCGCCGCGGTCAACGAGCCGGCGCGGTGCGTGGTCTCCGGTCCGGACACGTCGATCGAGGCGCTGGAGCGCCGGCTGGCCGGCGAAGGGGTGAGCGCGCGGCGGCTGCACACCTCGCACGCCTTCCACTCCGCCATGATGGAGCCGGTCCTGGACGCGTTCGAGGCCGAGCTCCGCAAGGCACGCCTCTCGGCGCCGGGCCTGCCGTTCCTCTCCAACGTGACCGGCACCTGGATCACGGCCGCCGAGGCGACCGACCCGGCCTACTGGACGCGCCACCTGCGGCAGCCCGTGCGCTATGCCGATGGGGTCGCCGAGCTTCTCCGCACGCCGGGACGGG
>JANOCF010001044.1:0-2004 GCA_031412055.1 Holophagales bacterium
CTTCATGCTGGAGGACTCCGGCGCCCGCCTCCTGATCACGCGCCGCAGCCTGCTGGCGCGCTACCCGGTCCCGCCGCCGCCGGTGCTGGTTATGGAGGAGATACCGGAGGAGATCCCGGAGGAGATTTCGGAAGAGATCCGTCTCGCGGGCGCAACGGCTGAGAATCTCGCCTACGTCCTCTATACATCCGGCTCCACGGGCCGTCCCAAGGGGGTGGCCCTGACCCACCGCAACGTCCTGCGCCTGCTGGTGAACACCAACTGGGCGGAGATGGGGCCGGGCGACCGGGTCGGCCACGTCTCCAACATCTCCTTCGATGCCGCGCCCCTGGAGATCTGGGGCGCGCTGCTCCACGGCGGCTGCCTGGTGGTGATCGGACCCGGCCTGTCGCTGCTGCCTGAGGAGATGGAGGCGGAGATTCGCGCGCACCGCATCACCCGGATGCTGATCACCACCGCCGTGTTCCAGCGGATGGCCGTCGCCCGGCCCGGTGTGTTCTCGACCCTGAAGGACGGCCTGTTCGGCGGCGAGGCGTGCGATCCCGAGCGCATCCGGGAGATCCTTGCAGGAAGCCCTCCGCAGCGGATGCTCAACGTCTACGGACCCGCTGAAAGCACCACCCTGGCCACCTGGCATCCGCTACGGTCGGTGAGGGACGTTCCGCCGGGGGCTTCGACCGTGCCCATCGGCCGGCCGCTCTCGAACACCCGCGCCCTGGTCCTGGACCGCGACTGGGTGGCCGTGCCACCCGGGGTGCCGGGCGAGCTCTGCCTGGGCGGCGACGGGCTGGCGCGGGGCTACCTGGCAAGGCCGGCCCTCACGGCCGATCGCTTCATCCCAGATCCTGCGTCCGGGGAGGCGGGCGCCCGGCTCTACCGCACTGGAGACCTGGTGCGGCAGCTTCCGGACGGTCTCCTTGAGTACCTGGGGCGGACCGATCACCAGGTCAAGATCCACGGCGTGCGCATCGAGCTGGGAGAGATCGAGGCCGACCTGTGCAGCCATCCCGCGGTCCTCGAATCCGTGGTCGAGGTCCGGACCGTGGCCGGCGACCGCCGCCTCGTGGCCTACCTCGTCCCCGCGCCCGGGGCGCCGGATGACCTGGAGACAGCGCTTCGCCAGCACCTTCGCGACCAGCTCCCCCTGCACATGGTGCCGACGACCTTTGTGATGCTGGAGAGCCTGCACTTGACGCCCGTGGGCAAGGTGGACCGCCGCGCCCTGCCGCAGCCCGAGGACGTCGAGAGGGCAGGCGTGTACGTGGCTCCGCGCAACCCGTTGGAGGAGGCGCTGGCCGGCATCTGGTCCGAGGTGCTCGGGGTCGAGCGGGTCGGCATCCACGACGAGTTCTTCCACCTCGGCGGGCACTCGCTGCTGGCCACGCAGGTGCAGTCGCGCATCCGGGAGCGTCTCAACGTCGAGGTCCCCCTGGCCGAGGTGCTCCGCAGCGTCACCCTGGCCGATCTCGCCCTGGCCGTGGAGCAGCGGGGCGGAGGCGAGGCGGGGACGGTCCCGACGCTCGACCGCGTCAGGCGCCGCGAGAAATCCGGGAACCCTGCGGACCGCTTTCCGGTCTCGAAGTTGACCAGACGGTCGGCCTCGCCGTCTTGGGTGGTGTTCAAATAGAGGATGTTGAAACTGCGCTCTGTGTCGGCGACCGATCGAAAGGCGCCGCCGCGCAGCGTCCAATCGCCGAGGCTGACGGTCGACAGCAGGCCGTAGTTGAAGCCACGCGATTCGTTCTGCGCCCAGTCGGGGCCGAAGTAGCGACCGCGCTCAATTTTCGGCGGCAGGAAGGCGCCGGCGGTGAAGATCGTCGGCGGGCCGTCGTCGCTGCTGGTGTCCTGCATACTCCAGAAGGGAATGACCTCGACATTGTCGGCGGGGCGCCAGCGGACAACGGCGGCAGCAGTTGCGATCAAGCGATGACCCGCAAAATGTAAGCCGTCCTGGTTGATCCCGGCGCCGGCGGCCACCCCGAGCGTGCTGGTTAGCGGGACTTG
>JANOCF010001045.1:0-4114 GCA_031412055.1 Holophagales bacterium
CCCAGGTACCGAAGCACCAGGCCTCGCTCCAGTTCCGCTTCGCCGACCCGGACCTCGCCAGCCTCGGCCTCCAGGCCCGCTGGAGCGGAGACCAGTTCGACGACGACCGCAACCAGTTCCGCCTGGGAAGCTTCTTCACCATGGACGCCCTCCTGGCCCGTGATGTGGGACGGAACGTGGAGCTCTTCCTGGCTGGCGAGAACCTCCTCAACGAGGAGTTTGAGATCGGCCGCACGCCGATCAGGACCCTGGGACCGTCCCGGACGATCCGGCTGGGGGTACGGTTCGAGCGAAAGCGGTAGACTATCGGCATGGCAAAGCTGACGTTGGTCGAGCAACACTTGCTCAAGGAACGCGCCGTTGACCTGTATCGGCGTGGCACCCTTTCTCTGGGCAAGGCTCGGGTCCTGGCGCAGATGACCCGTTGGGAGTTTGAGAGGCTGCTCGGTGATCGACAGGTCCCGCGACACTACACGGAGACGGATCTCAACGAAGACCTCGCCTCAGTTGTCTGTACCTAGTCTGGCATTCGCGCCAGAAAGAACCCCCTCCCCTGCCCTCCCCCGCTTTGCGGGAGAGGGAGACCGGCCGCCCTAACGTTGGACCTTTGATGAGGAACTAGACTCCCCGCCCGTCCGGAATCGGCGTGAACGGCGCGACAGGCTCCATCTCCCCCCGCAGGAGGGAGAGAACCTCGACGTCGTGGTGGGCTCCCCGGTGATAGATGAACCCGCGCAAGATCCCCTCCGGACGGAATCCGGCCTTCTCCGCCACGCGGCGGGACGCCACGTTTCCAATATGAATCCCGACCTGCAGGCGGTAGACGCTGCGGGAGGAGAAGAGGAAGCTGCAGAACAGCCGCAGCACATCCGTCATCAACCCCTTGCGCCGGTAGGACGCGTCGTAGAGCTGGTACCCGATCTCCAGCGCGTCCGAGTAGAAGACCGGCCGAAAGTAGCTGATGTGGCCCAGCAGGCGCTCCTCGAGGTCGAAGATCAGCATGCGGCCCTGGCTCTCGGCCCAGAAGCCGGTCTCCTGAAACTCCTTGCGGAACCCGGGCTGCGGAAAGATGCTGGGGTTCATGTAGTCGCCCCGGGCTTCCACGTTGGAGACGGCGTCGAGAAGCGCGTCCAGGTCGGACTCGCGGGCGGTGCGCAGGATGAAGCCGTTGCCTCGGATCATGGTGTCTCTCCCGGCTCCAGGACCAGACGCTCCGTGGAAGCCTCCTCGATCTTTTCTTTGCTGAAGAGCAGCGGAAAGTACTTCCCTTCGGCCCAGAGGGGGAGCAGGTCCGCGTAGTGGGGGCTCCCCGGCTGCCCGGACTGTCCCGGAACGCTGGTGGCCACCGAGCGGTCCCAGTCCGCCACGTCCAGGACCTCCCGGAAGGAGCCGCCGAAGGTTACGGTGAAGTCGGGACCCGCCGTCACGTGGGCCGTGTTGGAATCTCCACCCACTTCAAAGGGCGGCAGGCCGAACAGGGCCCGGCGCTCCTCCGTAGTGGCCAGGGGGTGCTGTAAGGCCGTGCGGTGCAGGCTCCCCCACCGCCATTTCGCAGGGTCGTCCCCGAGACGCTTGCGAGCCTCGGCCACGGCCTCGCGCAGGCTCGACAGCAGGGCGGCATCCCGGCCGGCAAGGGGATCCTCCCCGAACCAGCGCGCGGTCGGGCTCTTGAACAGCGCCAGCGCGCGGGGCATCGCGAGCTGGCGCTCCGCCAGGGTCCAGACCTCTTCGGGCAGGCGCGGCTTGAAGGTCAGGGGCAGCTTCGTAAGCCAGATCTCGTAGAGGGCCGCCTCCCCCGAATCCCTGGAGACGACCCGGTCCCACTTCGCGAGCCGGTCCACCCAGGGGCGCAGCTCCGCGTCTACGTTCCGGACCTGGGAGAGCAGCTCGATCAGCTCCCGCGCCGGCAGGGAGACCTCGTCGTGCTGCAGGCGCTCGAAGTCGGAGACCGTGAACCGGGCCGGCTTGGACAGCACTTCCAACAGGCGGTGGAACCGGAACGGCGCGCCCCAGTCGAAGCCCAGAAGGTGCGGATACCCCGGGGGCAGGATGTTGTGGTTGGCCGTCGCGATGAAGTGCCGGGCTGGGTTGTACTCCCCCGGCAGCTCCGACGCGGGCAGAAACCCCTGCCACTCGTAGCGGCCGTCCCCTGGCGCGGGGAGGAGGCCGTTCCAGCCCTTCCGGACCGGGGTGAGCCCTGCCACCTTCCAGCCGATGTTGCCGTCCACGTCGGCGTAGACCAGGTTCTCGGAGGGTACCTTCCAGCGCTCCAGGGCGCTCAGGAACTCGGGCCAGGTCCGCGCCCGGTTCAGGGAGAGGGAGGCGAGATAGCCGGCCGTGCCGGGCTCGCTGCCCACCCAGCGCAAGGCCCAGGCGCGGCGGCGGTCCGTGTCCTCGTGCATCACCGGCCCGTGCTCCGTGAACTTGAGCTCGACCTGGACGGGGTCGGCCCCCTTCACGCGGATCGTCTCCCGCTCGATCCGCATCGGCACCCAGCGGCCCTGTAAGCGGACCTCGTTGGGATTGTCCGGGTTGATCTCTTCCGCGTAGAGGTCCTGCTGGTCGATTCCGACGATAGTGAACCCGAAGCCGACGCGGTCGTTGTGCCCCGCGGCAACGCCGGGCAGGGCAGGCTCGCCGGCCCCGATCACGTTCCAGCCCGGACCCACGAGGTGGACCATCCAGCGGAGGCTGGGCACGCCCAGGGCTCGGTGTGGGTCGTTGGCCAGCAGGGGCTTGCCCGTGGCCGAGAGGGAGCCGTCCACCACCCAGTTGTTGCTGCCGTCCCGGGTCTCGAAGCTCACCGGCGCCCCGGCGGACTGGAAGCCGGCGAGGATCTTGACGTCGATCCCTTCCAGGTCCAGACCATCGGGGACGGTCAGGGGGACGGCAGGCTCGGGAGGAGCCAGCTCCGCGGCGGCTTCGGCCCCGATCTCGCGGATCAGGCTCGCCCGCAGTACCTCGTTGGCGGCGTACCCCGTGACTCCGAGAGCGGCCACCCGGCTCAGGCAGACCTCGGGGGTCCACGGCTCGGGGCGGAACCCGGCCAGCCGGAACTCGACCGGCAGGCGGTCGCCCAGCACCTCGATGTACGCGTTGATCCCCCGCACGAATGCCTCGATGATGGACCGGGCATCCGGGGCATAGCTCGCGTACTCGGCGTCCATGTCGCCCCGGTAGCGCAGAAGCCGGGCGACGCGGTCGCGCTCGACCTGCTCAGGACCCAGGATCTCTGCGAGCCGCCCTTCGGCCGCCCGGCGCCAGACCTCCATCTGGAAGAGGCGGTCCTGGGCGGCCACAAACCCCTGCGCGAAGAAGAGGTCTTCCTGAGTCTCGGCATAGATGTGGGGGATGCCCCAGAGATCGCGCAGGACGGTGACCGGCCGGCTCAGGCCGGGCACGGTCAGCCGTCCGGAGGTCTGCGCGAGAGAGGCCCGGGCCTGCCGGGCAAGCGCGGCCCGGGTCTCAGCGGGCTGCCCCGTAGGGGCGGTGGAGCAGGCAAGGGTCAGGACCAGAAGGAGCGGAGCGAGTCGTCTCAAAGTGCCCGGGAGCTTACCACCCGCCCCTGGAGCGCGTGTTAGGCTCCGCGCATGGATCGTGACGAAGTCCTGCGGCTGATGGCGGACCTGGAATCCGACCGGGTCGAGCGCACGGTCTCCCTGTCGAATACGGACAAGTTCGCCCAGGCGATCTGCGCGTTCGCGAACGACATGCCGCACCACCGGCAGCCGGGCTACCTTCTTCTCGGCGTCAAAGACGAAGGTGAGCCATCCAGGGCCGAGATCACGGACCAGCTCCTGCAAAACCTTGGAGCGATCCGGTCGGACGGGAACATCCAGCCCCTCCCCGCGTTGACCGTTCAGCGCTTGCAGACTCCGGAGGGCGATGTGGCCGTGGTGGAGGTCCTGCCATCGGACCTACCTCCCGTCCGCTACCGAGGCCAGGTCTGGATCCGGGTGGGGCCCCGCCGGGCCATCGCGAGCGAGCAGGAAGAGCGCATCCTTTCGGAGCGCCGGGTTGCGGTGGCACGCACCTGGGATGCGCGGTCCTGCCCTGAGGCAGGCCTCGTCGATCTTGCTCTCGACCTCTTCCTGGTGGGCTATCGCCAGTTCGC
>JANOCF010001046.1:0-21191 GCA_031412055.1 Holophagales bacterium
GGGCCAGGCCTCCTCACGCACCCGCTCGATGGCCGCGGCGTCCAGCGCTCCCAGGTCCGAAGCGGTCTCCGGGTCCAGCCAGCGGCGCGTGTGAACCGCGTGGGTACGCCGCTCTTCCAGGGGAGCGTCGTCCAGGAAGGCGTAGACCTGGGCGTTCAGGATCTCGTGCGCGAGCGGCGACGGCTCGGTCAGATCCCGGGCCACCAGCTTCACCTCGCCGCGCTCGATCCGGCCGAGGAGCTTCTCCAGCCCCTCGATGTCCATCGCCTCCTCCAGGCAGTCGCGGAGCGTCTCCTCCACCAGCGGATGGTCCGGCACCTCGCGCTCGCCCACGATGTTCTCCAGGCAGGCGAGCTGGTCGGGGAAGACCACCGCGGTCAGGTCCTCGGCCTGCTGGCGGAGCAGCGGCGGCGGCACCCGCCTTCCTCCCCGCGAGCGCGGGATCGCCAGCGCCCGGCCCGCGTTCCAGCGCCAGCGCACGCCGAACAGCGGCGAGTCCAGCACGGCCTGGGTCAGCACGTTGCGCACGGTCGACGAGTGGAGGAAGTGGAACGCATCCTCCAGCGGGAAGCTATGCGTCGGTCCCAGGGACATCACGATGGCGTCCTCGGTGGCCGCGGCCTGCAGCTCGAAGTTGAACATCCGGCAGAAGCGCTTGCGGAGCGCAAGCCCCCAGGCCCGGTTGATACGGCTGCCGAACGGCGCGTGCACGACCATGTGCATGTCGCCGGCCTCGTCGAAGAACCGCTCGGCCACCAGGGTCTCCTGGGTCGGCATCACGCCCAGCGCGGCCCGCCCGGCGGTCAGGTAGTCGACGATCTGGCGCGCGGCTTCAAAGGAAAGCCGCAGCTCCTCGGTCAGCCAGTCGAGCGCAGCGCCCATCCCGCCCTCCGAGAGCTTCTGCGCGATCTTCTCCCTCAGGCGCGAGACCGCCGCGGACAGCTCCTCGGTCCTTCCCGGGGCCTCGCCCAGCCAGAAGGGGATCGTGGGCGGCTGCCCCTTGGCGTCCTCGACCAGCACGCGCCCGGCCTCGATCTTGATCACCCGCCACGAGGCGTTGCCGAGCTGGAAGATGTCTCCGGCGTGGCTCTCGACGGCGAAGTCCTCGTTGAGCGTGCCGATAGTCATCCCCGAGGGCTGGAGGACCACCTGGTAGTCGGCGACGTCCGGGATCGCTCCGCCCGAGGTGATCGCCGTCAGCGAGGCGCCGCGCCGTCCGCGCAGCCGGCCGTTGACCGCGTCGTGGTGGAGATAGGCCGCCCGGCGCCCGCGACGGGTCGCGAACCCCGAGGCCAGCATCTCCACGATGGCGTCGAAGTCCTTCCGGGTGAGGTTGCGGTAGGGCCAGGCCCTCTTCACCAGCGCGAAGAGGTCCTCCTCCTTCCACTCCTCGACCGCGGACGCCGCCACGATCTGCTGCGCCAGGATGTCCAGCGGCTTCTCCGGGATGATGAGGTGGTCGAGCTCCCCGCGCCGCGCGGCGTCCATGAGGGCCGTGCACTCCACCAGCTCGTCGCGGGTCAGCGGGAAGATCCGCCCTTTGGGCAGACCGCCCAGGAAGTGCCCGGACCGTCCCACCCGCTGCAGCAGCGTTGCGATGGATCTTGGCGAGCCGAGCTGGCAGACCAGGTCGACCGACCCGATGTCGATGCCCAGCTCCAGCGAGGCCGTGGCCACCAGCACCGAGAGGTTCCCGGTCTTGAGCCGGTGCTCGGACGCCAGCCGCTGCTCCTTGGAGAGGCTGCCGTGATGCGTGGCGACCCGCTCTTCTCCAAGGCGTTCGGCCAGGTGGCGGGTGACCCGTTCGGCCAGGCGCCGGGTGTTGGAGAAGACCAGCGTCGTCTTGTGCTCCCGCGTCAGCTCGGCCAGCCGGTCGTAGATCTCGGCCCAGACCTCGTGCGACATGACCGCCTCGAGCGGCGAGCCCGGCACCTCGATGCCCAGGTCCATGGCCCGGCCGTGGCCCGCGTTCACGATCACGCAGCGGGGCGTCCCGTCAGGACCGACGTTGGCCGTCCCCACCAGGAAACGCGCCACCTCCTCGATGGGCTTCTGGGTGGCAGACAGCCCAACGCGGATGAGACCCTCGCTCCGCTCCTTGCGAACGAGCTCCTCCAGCCGCTCCAGGGTGAGCGAGAGGTGCGAGCCGCGCTTGTCGTCGGCCACGGCGTGGATCTCGTCGACGATCACCGTGCGCGCCGACCGCAGCATGCGCCGGCCGCCTTCGGAGGTGAGCAGGATGTACAGCGACTCCGGGGTGGTCACCAGGATATGCGGCGGCCGCTTGACCATCGCCGTCCGCTGGTTCATGGGCGTGTCGCCGGTGCGCACCGCGGTGCGGATCTCCACGTCCGGCAGGCCCATCTCGGCCAGCTCGGCGCGGATGCCCGCCAGCGGCTCCTCCAGGTTCTTCTCCACGTCGTTGGACAGCGCCTTCAAGGGCGAGACGTAGACGACCAGCGTCTCGTCGCCCAGACCGCCCGCGAGCCCGCGGCAGACGAGGTCGTCCAGGGCCGCGAGGAACGCGGCCAGCGTCTTGCCCGAGCCCGTGGGCGCGGCGATCAGGGTGTGCCGGCCGGCGTGGATCTCCGGCCAGGCGCGCGCCTGCGGCTCGGTCGGAGCGCCGAAGCGGCGCTCGAACCAGCGGGAGACGGCGGGGTGGAAGAAGCTGAGGGCCATAAGGTAGAAAACCGGGCGAACGACCCGGCCATTCCGGTCGTTCCGGCTTATTTTCGCCTTTCCGCAGCCGGATTGCAAAGCGTCCCGGTGCCGGGGTAGCGTCCTCCACGATGGCCCGCGTCGCGCTTCTCCTCCTCGGCTCGGGCTTCTGCGCCCTCGCCTACCAGACCGCCTGGCTGCGCATGCTGCGGCTGGTGTTCGGCGCCTCGACCGCCTCGTCGGCCGCGGTGCTCGCGATCTTCATGGGTGGGCTCGGGTTCGGCGGTCTCCTGCTCGGCCGGATCGCGGACCGCAAGCGCTCTCCGCTCGGGTTCTATGCCGCGCTGGAGGCAGGAATCGCCGTGGCCGCCGGTCTCTCTCCCTGGCTGGTCGACCTCGTCCAGAAAGCCTATGTCGCTCTCGGGGGCAGCGGCTCCCTGGGGATGGCGGGCGGAACCGTGGTCCGCCTGCTGCTGTCCGCCCTGGTCCTGGGCTTTCCGACCTTTCTGATGGGCGGGACGCTTCCCGCCGTGGCCCGGGCGGTGGAGCAGGCTTCCGACTCGGGACGGCGCCGGATCGGACTGCTCTACGCGCTCAACACCCTGGGCGCGGTGGCCGGCGTCCTGGTCACGACGTTCTGGTCGCTGGAGCACCTCGGCATCCGGCGCACGATCTGGGTGGCGGCCCTGCTGAACCTGGTGATCGCCGGCCTGGCCTGGCAGCTCTCCCGGCGGATGACGGCCGGAGAGCCCGAGCCCGCAGCAGCGGAAGAGCCCGGGGAACGGCGGGGAGGCGCGTTCGTGCCCCTGGCGGCGGGCCTCGTGGGCTTCGCGTTCCTTCTCATGGAGCTAGTCTGGTACCGGATGCTGGCTCCTCTCCTCGGAGGCTCCTCGTACACCTTCGGGCTCATCCTGGCCGTGGCCCTGCTGGGGATCGGCCTCGGCGGCCTTCTCTATGGCGCCGGATCGCGGCAGATCCGGCCGACGCTCGCCGCCTTCGCCCTCACGTGCTCCCTGGAGGCGCTGGCGCTCGCCGTCCCCTTCGCCCTGGGCGACCGCCTGGCGGTGCTCGCCGTGATCCTCCACCCGTTAGCGGGCGCCGGCTTTCTCCCCCTCGTGCTCGGTTGGACCGCGGTGACCGCGATCGTCGTCCTGCCGGCGGCGGTCGTGGCGGGCTACCAGTTCCCGCTCCTCATCGCCCTGCTCGGCTCCGGCAACCGCGGGGTCGGGCGCGAGGTGGGAGTGACCTACGCTGCGAACACGGTGGGATCGATCGCGGGATCGATCGCGGGCGGCTTCGGTCTCCTCCCCCTGCTCTCGGCCCCGGGCGTCTGGCGCCTGGTCGCCGTCCTGCTCCTCGGGCTGGCCCTGGCAGCGGTCGCGCTCCATGCCCTACGGGAAAGAGATTGGCGCGCAGCGGTTGTCCAGGTGGCCGGGCCGGTCGCTCTGGCCATTCTCGGCGCGCTCCTGATCCAGGCTCCGGGACCGAGCGCGTTCTGGCGCCATAGCCCGATCGGCGCCGGACGGGTGAGCGGCGACTGGGACGGTCCCAACGAGCTGCGGGACGCCATGCAGAGCCAGCGGCGGACGGTGGTCTGGGAGCGGGACGGCATCGAGAGCAGCGTGGCGGTGGACATCACCCGGGAGACGGCCTTTCTCGTCAACGGCAAGGCGGACGGCAGCGCCCGGGCCGACGCGCCCACCCAGATCATGAGCGGCCTTGTCGGGTCGATGCTCCACCCGGACCCGCGCCGCGCCCTGGTCATCGGTCTGGGAACCGGCAGCACCGCGGGCTGGATCGCCGCCGTGCCCGGCATCGAGCGGGTGGACGCGGTCGAGCTGGAGCCCGCCATGGTCGAGGTGGCCCGCCGCTTCGCGCCGGTCAATCACGGCGCGCTGGACAATCCCAAGCTGCGGGTGACGATCGGCGACGGCCGCGAGGTCCTCCTGACCACCCGGGAGAGGTACGACGTCGTCTTCTCCGAGCCGTCCAACCCCTACCGGGCGGGGATCGCCAGCCTCTTCTCCCGGGACTTCTACGAGGCGGTGCGCGGCCGGCTGGCACCCGGAGGCCTCTTCCTCCAGTGGCTCCAGGGATACGAGGTGGACACGGAGGTGGTGAGCACGGTCTACGCGACCCTGGGCGCGGTGTTCCCCTTCGTGGAGACCTGGGAGATCAACTCGGGCGACCTGCTGCTCGTCGCGAGCCGGGAGCCGCTCGCGCACGACTTCGACCGGGTGCGGGTCCGCGCCGGACAGTCGCCCTACCGGGAAGCGCTGTTCCGGACGTGGGGCGTGGAAGGCGTCGAGGGCTTCTACACCGGCCACATTGCCACCCCGGCCTTCGCCCGCGCGGTGGCGCGCCGCGACGGGAACCGTCCCGACACGGACGACCGGCCGGTGCTGGAGTTCGGCTTCGCCCGCAACCTGGGGCGCAGCGGGGTCTTCCGCGTCCCGGACCTATCGTCGCTGGCGCGCTCCCGCGGACAGGGCCGTCCCCCGGGAACGGGAAGGCCGCTAAATTGGGACCTCGTCGAGGAGCTGCGCCAGCCGCGGAGCCTCCTCTGGCGGGACTCGGTCGAAGAGAAAGGAAAGACTCCGGACGCGGAGCAGAGGCGGCTCGCCAGAGATGCCTACTCACGTGTCGAACTCGCCGCGGCCTGCGAGCACTGGTTCGCCCAGCCCGCCGCGCCGGTCACCTATCCCGATCTTCTGCTCACCTCCGAATGCCTGGCCGCCGCAGGCGACCCCCGCGCGCCGGAACATTCCGCCCGGCTCCGGCGGATGAGCCCGGTGGACGCCGACATGGTCCTGGCGATCTGGCAATACGAGTCAGGACGCCCCCGGGAGGCGGTCCGGTACCTGGTCGCGGCTTTCACGAAGGCGCGGCGCGATCCCTGGCCCTCCATCCAGATGCTGGACCGCGCCCTGGAGCTCGCCTCCGGCCTCGCGGGCGAGGGTCCGGAGGAGGTCAAGGCGATCGACGCGGCCCTGGCGGAGCCGTTCGCGGTGGGGATGGCCGAGGAGCACCGTCGCCGGGTGCGGCTGGAGCTGACCTGGCTGCTGCGCAAGGGGTGTGTCGAGGCGCTGGCACCGTTCGAGCCCCATCCCCCGTGGGAGGACCTGTTCCTCGCCCAGAGAGCCAGATGCTACCGCGAGGCATGGCACCCCCTCGCCGACCGTGCCCGCGCCGACCTCGCGGAGTACCTGGAACACCGTCCCTCCCGGCTGGAGAAGGGTCTCCCGCCTCCGTAGGCCGTGTCCGCCGGCTCCGAGTGAGCCGGGCGGATGGAAATCAAACCGCCCTTCCTGACATAGTTCTCGGGAGACTCCGAACAGCTCCCGGGAGGTCCCATGAATCGCTCTCGTTCCGGCAGGCTCGCCCTGCCCGTCGTCCTTCTTCTGACCCTGGCGGCCGCCGAGGCGCGGGCCGCCGAGCTGGTCTCCAAGGCGGCTCGGATCTGCGTCTCCGGCGCGTCCGACTCCTATCTCAGCGCCCGGTCGCTCAGCGCCGACGGGCGCTACCTCGCCTTCTGGGGGCTGAGCAGCAACCTCGTGGCCGGACAGAGCACCGAGTTCGAGAACGTGTTCCTGCGGGACCGCGTCACCGGCGACAACGTGCTCGTCAGCCACCGGACGGGCGCCGCCATCACCGGCGGCGACGGCTCCTCGCGCGAGGGGATCGTCAGCGCCGACGGTAACGTCGTGGTGTTCCGCAGCGACGCCCCGGACCTGGTCGCCGGCCAGACCGACACGGGCGAGGCCGACCTGTTCCTCTGGGAGCGGAGCAGCGGCGCCGTTACTCTGGTCACCCACGCCCACGGCTCGGCTACCCAGGCCTCGGGCGGAGGCACGTTCTCCCGGTACCGGCTCAGCCAGGACGGGCGCTACATCGCCTACGACGCCCGGGCCACGGACCTGGTCGCCGGCCAGGTCGACACCAACGCGGACGGCGACGTCTTTCTCTACGACCGGACCGCCGGCTCCTCCACCCTGGTGAGCCACGCCTCGGCGTCGCCCGTCACCGCCGGCAACGGCGCTTCCCGCGTCCTGGGCCTCAGCGCGGACGGCCGCTACCTCGTCTTCTCGAGCAGCGCCACCGACCTCGTGCCCGGCGGCGGGGCCGGCACGTTTCTCCACGACCGCGTCTCCGCCGCCACGACCCGCCTGGCTCCGGGCGGCGAGGCCGCGATCAGCGCCGACGGCAACTTCATCGCGCTCAACACCTCCGCCAACCTCGCGCCGGGGCAGACCGACCCGCAGGGGGTCGACGACGTCTACCTCTACGACCGCCAGGCGGGCACCTTCACCCTGGTGAGCCACGCGAGCGCCGCGGCGTCGGCCTCCGGCAACGGCTTCTCTTCCTGGGCCAGCCTGAGCGGCGACGGCCGGTACGTCGCCTACCTCAGCAATGCGTCAAACCTCGTGGCCGGCCAGACCGTCCAGCGCAACGGCCAGATCTTCCTCTACGACCGGACCACCGGCACGAACGTCCTGGCCAGCCACGCCAGCGCCTCTTCGACCGTCCCGTCCAATGGCAGCGGCCCGGACCGGCCCGTGCTGAGCGAGGACGGCCGGTACGTTGCCTTCCTCAGCGCGGCGACCGATCTGGTCGCCGGCCAGGTCGCCGCCGGTTTCGTCTACAACCTGTTCCTGTATGACCGCGACACCGGGTCCGTCACCCTGCCCAGCCATGTCGACGGCTCCCCCAATACGCAGGCCGGCGGCGTCGTCACCGGCCCCTCGGTCGGGGTCTCCCTGAGCGCCGACGGCCGGTGGATCGCCTTCCCCTCCAGCTCCGACCGCATCGATGCCGACGACTGCAACGGCCGCCACGACGTCTTCCTGCACGACCGGACCACGGGGCTTTCGCGGACCGCGTCGGTCCACGACCCGTCCTCCCCTTCGCTCACCGGGGCCGGGAAGAGCGTGCTGGCCTTGCTCCAGGGTCCGCCTGTGGTGAGCGAAGACGGGCGGTACGCGCTCTTCGAGAGCCTGGCCACCAACCTGATCGCCGACGGCACGGACAGGAACGGCGCGTCGGACATCTTTCTCCACGACCGGGAGACCGGGGCCAACTCGCTGGTGAGCGGCACCGCCGCTTCTCCCGACACCGCGGCCAACGAGCTGTCCGGCTCGGCGTCGATCAGCCCGGACGGGCGGTGGATCGCCTTCGTCAGCTCCGCGACCGACCTCGTCCCCGGCATGCCCGTCTCCATCGCGAACAACCTCTTCCTCTACGACCGGGTATCGCGGAGCAAGGTCCTGGTCAGCCGCGCCGCGTCCTCTCCCGGCACCCCGGGAAACGGCTACGCGCAGGACGCCGCCGACTTCAGCGGGGACGGGCGCTGGATCGCGCACGCCAACGGGTCGACCGACCTGGTTCCGGGCCAGGTCGACGAGGCCTTCACCTCAGACATCTTCGTCTTCGACCGGACCGCCGGCTCGAACACGCTGATCACCCGGGCCGCCGGCTCGGCCACCCAGGCCGTGGGCGGCGTGGCGCCCCGCATCAGCTCCGACGGGCGCTACTTGACGTTCGTCAGCCATGCCCGCAACCTGGTGCCCGGCGCGCAGTTCCCGGACCCCTTCAGCCACCATGTCTACGTCCACGACCGGCGGACGGGAACGACGAACCTGGTGAGCCGCGCCGGCGGCTCGACTCTCCAGGCGGCCAACTCCGGCTCCCACACGCCCTCTCTCAGCGCCGACGGGCGGTTCGTCGCCTTCCACAGCTTCGCCACCGACCTCGTTCCCGGCCAGGCCGACACGGCCGACAGCGCGGACGTCTTCCTGTACGACCAGGCTCTCGGCACCGTCACCCTGGTCAGCCACGTGCCGGGGTCGCCGGCCACCGCCGGCAACGGCACCTCCGAAGCGCTCTCCCTGGGCGGCGACGGGACCTTCGTGACCTTCGAGAGCCGCGCCACCGACCTGGTCGCCGGCCAGGCGGACACGAACGGCCTCTTCGACGTCTTTCTCTACGACCACAGGAGCGGCGGCGTCACCCTGGTGAGCCACAAGGACGGGGCGCCGGCCGCCGCCGGCGACCAGGTCTCGATCCGGCCCGTGGTGAGCGCCGGCGGCCGGGTGGCCTTCCTGAGCGCCGCCCAGGACCTGGCGGAGGGGACCGGCCCGGGCCTGCGCTACAACGTGTTCGTCTACGATCCGCTCTCCGGGGAGAACCGGCTCCTCAGCGGGTCGCCGCCCGAGACCTCGGCTCCCGCGCTCACCCGGACCGCGGCCCAGAGCCGGAACGGCCGCTCCGTCTATTTCGACACTTCGGTGGGCGACCTCGTGCCCGGCGACCACAACGGCCTGGAGGACGTGTTCGCGGACCACACCGCCGCCGCGCCCACGGACTTCTACACGGTCGAACCCTGCCGGCTGCTGGACACCCGGCAGGAGGAGGACGGTCCGGCCCTGGTTTCCGGCGTCATGGAGCTTTTGGCCGTGCACGGCGCCTGCGGGATACCGGCCACGGCCCGCGCCCTGGTCGCCAACGTCACCGTGCTGAACGCCACGGCCCGCGGCAACCTCCGGTTCCACGAAGGCGGTCTTGCCGCCCCGAACACCTCGACGATCAACTTCGCCGCCGCCGAGACGCGTGCCAACAACGCCATCCTCCCCCTGACCCGGGCCGCGCGAGGCCTCGGGGTCACGCCACTGGTGGTCGACGGCGGCACCGTCCACCTGATCCTCGACGTCTTCGGCTACTTCGAGTGAACCGGTGAGTCCGGCCGGTCGCGCACGTAGAGCGCTTCGTGGTGGGGCCGGCCGCGGCGGACCTGGTGGATCTTGCCCTGGCGGGCCTGGCGGCGGAGCACCAGCGACACGTGACGCCTCTGGACCGGCTGGCGGACGATCCTGGCGAAGCGGCGGTTGACCTCGGCGGTCAGGGCTTTGGCACCGAAGCGCTCGTTGCCGGCCTTGCCCTCGATCACCCGGTTCACCAGCCGGGTGAGGATGCGCACGTGTCCGGTGTCCATCTCCTCGTCGCGCGCCTCCTCCGGTTCGCAGCCTTGACGCGGGTGCGGCCTCCCGGAGAAAGCAGGTATCCTTGATCCATGAAGCACGCCGTCCTGTTCTTCGCCCTCCTGCTCCTCATGCCGGTCCCGCTGTGGGGCCAGGAGGCTCAAGAGGAGCCCACGCCTCCAGCGCCTCCGCGCCGGCCGGCGTCGGCTCCCACGTGAGCGGGCTGACCCGGCGAGGGTTCGCCGCTCCGGGGGAGCGGCCTGGATTTCAAGTGGCACCTGTCGGCCCGCTTCGTGGACACGGAGCTGGACCGGCCGCGCTGGCGGTCCACGATCAACTACAGCCTGACTCCGCGGCTGCAGCTCGGCATCGAGGTGAACCCGGACGCCGGGGAAATCGGCCCGCTTCTGACATGGTTTCTCCTGACGGAGGAAGAGCGCCGGCCGGCCCTGTTCGCCGGCACCAGCTCGGACCGGATCGGATCGCCGGAAGGGACGCAGTCGTACTACCTGACGGCGGCAAAGCATCACCCGATCTGGCCGGTGTCGGCCTACGCGAGCCTCAGCTACTCGGAGTGGGACGGCGGATGGAACGTCCCTTTCGGGATGAACGTCGAGATGGGGAAGGGATTCTCCCTCCAGCCGATGTACGACGGGCAGCGGCCGCACCTGCTGCTCAACTACAACAAGGAACGCTACGGGGTGTCGCTCCTCTGGGTCTGGCTGGAGCGGGCGGGCATCTCGTTCAACATGGGGTTCTGAACATGAAGAAGCGCGCGATTCTCCTGCTGTCCTGCCTGTTCCTGACGGTCACCTCGCTCGCCGCGGCCGAAGCGCCGAAGACGAGCGTCTGCGCCGTGTGCCGGGTGCACGAAGGCGAGGCCGAGGCCGAGCCGGTCAAGGCGACCAGCGTCCATAAGGGCGAGACCTACGGCTTCTGCTCGGACAAGTGCAAGACGACCTTCGACGAGTACCCGGAGGCCTGCCTCCCGCCGGTGCTGCCCCGGCCCGTGCCCGCCTTCACGGTGAAGACCCTGGCGGGCAAGGAGGTGGAGTTCAAGACGCTCTCCCCGGGCAAGCCGGTGCTGGTGGACTTCTGGGCCACCTGGTGCGCCCCCTGCGTGAGCGCCATGCCGGAGCTGCAGAAGCTCCACCGGCGGCACGCGGCCAAGGGCTTCTCCGTGGTGGGGATCTCGATCGACGAGGAGCACCAGGCGGCGAAGAAGTTCGCGGAGAAGAAGAAGCTCGCCTACCCGGTCTTCCTGGACGCGACGGCCACGCCCGCGTGGTCCGTGTTCCACGTCCGCTCGGTCCCGGCCATGTTCCTGATCGACGGCCAGGGCCGTATCGTCCAACAGTGGCTCGGCAAGGTGAACTTGAAAGAGGTCGAGCAGGCCGTTGTGAAGCTGGTCGGCTGAGCCGGTCCGCTCCTTCATCAACTCTTTGAAATCTTTCTGGCCGGACCGACACCTCTAGCGGGGTTATCATGTCTGTTCCAACCTGAGGAGAGAGCAGGATGAAGAGTTTCATGGCGTCGGCCTGGGGGATGTTCTGCGTGTCGCTGCTGGTGCCGGGCCCGGCGCGGGCGGGACAGTTCGAGCTGCTTTCCCCGGCAGCGACCGAGTCCGAGACTGCAGACGGATGGAGCATGGACAATCCCGAATCGGCGATCAGCGCCGACGGTCGCTGGATCGTCTTCACCAGCGGTGCCATGAACCTCGTGGCAGACGACCAGAACTCCTACGCCCCCGATCTCTTTCTGCGCGACCGGCTCACGGGGACGACCGCCGTGCTGAGCGGCTCAGCCTTCAGCGGAGTCCCCTCGATCAGCGCCGACGGCCGATGGATCGTCTTTGAGAACCCCTTGACGGAGCAGATCTATCTTCACGACCGGGACACGGGTGTCACGGCCCTCGTCAGCCGCTCGGCGGCCGACGCGGCCCAGGCGGGAAACGACCAGTCCTATGGCGCGTCCGTCAGCGCCGACGGCGAGTGGGTCGTCTTCGTCAGCGAAGCCACCAACCTGGTGTCCGGAATGACAAAGTCCTCTCCGGGCGGCGAACCGGACGTCTTTCTCTTCGAGCGCGCCACCGGCGAGGTCACGCTGGTGAGCCGGGCGGCCGGCAGCGCCACGGTCACCGGCAACCAGGGATCCGCCGCCCCATCGCTCAGTGCCGACGGCCGCAGGATCGCCTTTGAGAGCGCGGCGACGAACCTGGTCGCCGGCGCCAGCACGGACATCTTCAACGTGTACCTCTTCGACCGGGAGACCGGGACGACGACTCTCGTCAGCCATACCAGCGCCTCGGTCAGCACCGGGGCCGGCGGCGTTAGCGCCGTGATCAGCCCCGAGGGGGACGCGGTCGCGTTCTACAGCGACGGCACCGCTCTCATGGCGGGCCAGAGCGACACCGCCAGCACGGACGACGTCTTCCTCTACGACCGGGCCAGCGGTACGAACGTGCTGGTCAGCCACACCGCGGCTTCCCCCACCATTGCCGGCGGCGTGTGGTCCCACGCAACCCCTCTCCGAGTGGCTACGGGCGGCGCCTATGTCGCGTTCGCGTCGCGGGCCACAAACCTCGTCGCCGGCCAGAGCGATACCAACGACGCCTCCGATCTCTTCCTGTTCGAGCGCGCCACGTCGTCCCTCACCCTGGTCAGCCGGTCGAGCGCTTCGGCGGTCCAGACCGCCAACGATGCAACCTCGGCCTTCCGGCTCGCGGAGGACGGCTCCCGGATCGTGTTCCAGACCCGTGCCACGGACGTGGTAGCCGGCCAGAGCGATGCGCACCAGATCGATGACGACTACGATGCCCGCCTCGACGTCTTCCTCTTCGACCGGGCGGCTGGGACCAACTCGCTGCTGAGCGGCTCTGGCGGCTCCGGCCAGATCGCCGGCAACGGCACCTCGCAGCTGTCCGCGATGAGCGCCGACGGCGCCTGGATCACCTTCTTCACGGCGGCGAGCAACCTGGTTCCCGGGTCGCACGACTACAACCAGGGCGACGACCTGATCCTCCACGACGGATCGGCCTCCGAGATCGTCTCGGTCCACGCTCCCGGCCTGGGCTCCAACACCGCAGGGGGAGCCTCCGCCGTCATCTCCGTGAGCGCCGACGGGCGCTACGCCGTCCTCCTGAGCGGGGCCGAGAACATCGTCCCCGGGCAGATCGAAGGGAACCGCGGCGCGGACGTGTTCCTGGTGGACCGCACAGCCGGGACCACCATCCTGGTGAGCCGCTCCGCGGCTTCGGCCGACACGACGGGGAACGCGGGGTCGTTCACGGCATCCATTAGCACCGATGGCGGGTACGTGGTCTTCGTCAGCGCGGCCACGGATCTCGTTCCGGGGCAGGTTGACTCGAACCTGGGCCGGGACATCTTCCTGTTCGACCGCGCATCGGGATCCGTCGCCCTGGTGAGCCATGCCGCTGGCTCGGCGGCAACCACCGGCAACCGCACTGGCGATGAGTTCGACAGGCCGGTGATCAGCGGCGACGGACGGTATGTCGCCTTCGCGCACCGGGCGACGGACCTGGTCGCGGGAATGGCCGTGGCCAACTCGCCCGAAGAGCCGGACATCTTCCTCTACGACCGGGTCTCCGGCCAGGTCATCCTGGTGAGCCATGCCGCCGGTTCGGCCGCCACGACCGGGAACGGCGCCTCCGAGCTCCCGGGCCTCAGCGCGGATGGGCGTTACCTCGCCTACCAGAGCACCGCGAGCGACCTGGTGCCGGGAGCCGCCGACGCCAACGACTCGCCGGACACCCTGCTCTACGATCGCGTCACCGGCCAGACGCTCCTGGTGAGCCGCGCCTCCGGCACCGCCGCCACTGCGGGCAACGGCGGCAGCCTGGGCCATCGCCTGAGCACCGACGGGCGCTACCTGGCGTTCAGCAGCACCGGCGCCAACCTCGTGCCCGGCCAGGAGGACTCCCAGTTCGCTCAATCCGGGGACGGCGACGTCTTCCTCTTCGACCGGGTCACCGGGACGGTGGAGCTGATCAGCCGTTTCAACGGCTCGGCCACCCGGGCCGCCAACGCCTACTCGGTCGAATCCCGGGTCAGCGACGACGGCCGGTATGTGCTCTTCCTGAGTGCATCCATGGACCTCGTGCCCGGATTGACCGACGACACCTCACTGTTGGAAGCCTTCGTCCACGACCGCGTGCTGCGAACGACCGAGCTGATCAGCCGCTCGATGTCCTCTCCGAACAAGACCCAGGGATGCCTATCGGCCGACCTCAGCCCGGATGGGCGCTACGTGGCTTTCGCGGCGGAGGGTCACTACGTCTTTGACCGGCAGACTCGCGTCCTGGAGATGGTCACCAAGGATGTAGACCTCCCGATCCTCCTGAGTGCCGACGGCAGCACCGCCTTCGTCTCCGCCTACGAAACGAAGCTGGTGGCGGGCGACCGCAATGGGACGTTGGATGCCTTCGCTTACGTGCGGAGCGCTCCCCAGGGGAGCGACTTCTTCACCGTCTCTCCGTGCCGCGTGGAGACAGGTACCACCGTCGCCTCGGACTCGACGCTCCTCCTGGAGCTGCACGGAGCCTGCGGCGTGCCGGACACGGCCACGGCCGTGGCCGTCAACGTGACCGTCGTGCAACCCACGGGAACGGGCCGGCTGACGCTCCACCCGGGCAACCTCGCGGCCCCGCTGACCAGCACGCTGAACTTCGCGGCCGGACGGACGCTGGCCAACAACGCCATTCTCCCCCTGGCCCTCAACGGCGAAGGCAGCCTCGCCGTCACCCCGTTTGTAAACGGCAACGGCACGGTCCGGGTGATCCTGGATGTGAACGGTTACTTCGAATAGACATCGGGAGGTCAAGATGAAGACGACTCCAGTCCTGGCCGGTCTCGCCCTGCTCTGTCTCGCCCCTGCCGTCCAGGCGGGCCACTTCGAGCTGCTCTCCGCCGCGGCCATGGAGTCCGACACGGCCCAGGGCGGCGCCAACGGAGGCCAGGCGGTCAGCGCCGACGGCCGCTGGGTCGCCTTCGCCAGCACCGGCATCAACCTGGTGACCGGCCAGGAAGAGTCCGGAACGTCCCCGTCCGATGACGTGTTCCTCCACGACCGGCAGACTGGGACCACCGTCCTGGTGAGCCACGTGGCCGGCTCCGCAACAGTGGCCGCCAACTACATCTCCGGCAGCCCCTCCATCAGCGACGACGGCCGCTGGGTCGCCTACATCAGCCAGTCCAAGGAGATCGTCCCGGCGCAGACCGCCCCTACCCTTTCCTTCGATCAGCTCTTCCTCTATGACCGCGACACCGGCACCAACACGCTGGTCACCCGCTCCGCCGCCGATCCCATGATGGAATCGGATGGCTTGCCCAGGGATGCCCGGATCAGCGCGGACGGCAACTGGATCGTCTTCGCGTCGAGCGCCAAAGACCTCGTCCCCGGGCTCAACGCCCCCCAGGGCATGACGAGCATCTTTCTCTACGAGCGGGCCACCGGCCAGATGACGCTCGTGAGCCACGCCAACGGCACGCCGCTCACCATATCCAACGGCTACTCCTCCGCCCCCGCTCCGAGCGCCGACGGCCGCTATGTCGTGTTCGAGAGCCACGCCACGAACCTGGTTGCCGGTTACAGCGGTGGCGACTCGGGGGGGAACGTGTTCCTCTTCGACCGGCTGGCCGGCGGGTCCGGCTCCATGACGCTCGTCAGCCGGTCGGCCGCCTCGGCGGCCACCGGCGTCAGCGGCACTAGAGCAGCGGTCAGCGCCGACGGCTCCTTCGTGGCCTTCCTTAGCGCCGCCACCGACCTGGTGGCCGGCCAGGCGGACGCGAACGAGGGGTACGACGCCTTCCTCTTCAACCGTGCCACCGGTTCCAACGTCCTGGTGAGCCGATCGGCCGCGGGGCCGGCAACGGCCGGCAACGGAACGGTCTCGGATGAATTTGCGCTGCAGATCTCCGCCTCGGGCGCCTATGTGGCCTTCGCCGGCCGCTCCTCCGACGCGGTCGCCGGACAGGCCGACCAGGCCTTGGAGACCGACGACATCTTCGTGTTCGAGCGCGCTACCTCGTCGCTGACCCTGGCCAGCCGGACGAGCGCGTCGGCGGTCACGGCCGGCAACCAGCGCTCGGGCTCTCCGGCCATGAGCGCCGACGGCCGCTGGATCGCTTTCCACAGCGCCGCGACCGATCTCGTCGCCGGCCAGGTCGACTCCGCGGTCCAGGACGACGTCTTCCTCTTCGACCGGACGACCGGCGTCACCACCCTGGTCAGCGGCGTGGGCGGCTCGGCCCAGGTCGCCGCGAACCGGTACACCTGGTACCCGCAGATCAGCGCCGACGGCGCCGTCGTCTCCTACTACACCTGGGCGGAGAACGTGGTCGCCGGGGCACGCGACTACAACTGGGCCATGGACATCGTGCTCCACGACCGGGTCGCCGGCACCTCCGGCTTCGCGTCGCGGCACGCGCCGGGCATGGCCTCCGGGACGGCTGGGAGCCTCGCGATGCTCTCCTCGGTCAGCGCCGACGGGCGCTACGCCGTGCTGGTGAGCCGGGCCGAGAACCTGGTCCCCGGGCAGGTGGACGACAACGACCGGGAGGATGTCTTCCTGGTGGACCGGACCGCCGGCACCATCACGCTGGTCAGCCGCTCGGCCGCGTCCCCGGCAAAGGCCGCCAACGGCCAGACGGTCAGAGCAGCGATCAGCGCGGACGGCAACTGGATCGTGTTCAACAGCCGCGCCACCGACCTCATGCCCGGACAGGTGGACACGGCCGAGAGTTGGGACATCTTCCTCTTCGAGCGGGCAACCGGCACCGTCACCCTGGTTAGCCACGCCGCCGGTTCCGCCAACACCGCCGGCGATCCGCAATGCCACGGGTACTCGGGATTGGAGGATAGCCCAGGCCGGATGGCAATCAGCGCCGACGGCCGGTACGTCGCCTTCGAGTGCTCCGCGCGCAACCTGGCCGCCGGTCAGACCGACGACAACCAGTCTTCCGACATCTTCCTCTACGACCGGGTGTCGGGCCAGGTGAGCCTGGTGAGCCGCACCCACGCCTCGGCGACCACGACGGGCAGCGGCGGCTCGTACGAGCCGAGAATCAGCGCGGACGGGCGCTGGATCGCCTTCTCCAGCTACGCCAACGACCTCGTCGCGGGAACGGACGGCAATGGCACCCTCGACGTCTTCCTCCACGACCGGGATACCGGCGTGACGCTCCTGATCAGCAGGGTCGCCGGTACCGCCGCCACCGCGGCGGGCGCCTACTCCACATCGCCCGCGCTGACCCCCGACGGCCGCCACCTCGCCTTCACCAGCGACGCCACGAACCTGGTTCCTGGTCAAGTCGAAGGCAGCCGTCCAACCTTTTCGAACGCGGACGTATTTCTCTTCGACCGAGTGGCCGGCACGGTCGAGCTGATCAGCCGTGCCGCCGGCTCGGCCACGACCACCGCCAACGAGTGGTGCCAGTCCGGCGGTCCGCGCCGACGGTCTGCTCGTCGCCTTTACCAGCAGCGCCACCGATCTGCTTCCCGGCCAGACCGGGCCGGCCGGCGGCGTGTTCGTCCACGACCGGACGACGCGGAAGACGGAGCTGATCAGCCACTCGGGAGCCTCCCGCACCGCGTCCCTGGGAGAGTTCGGCCCTCCGGTCCTGAGCCCGGACGGCCGCTACGTGGCCTTCGTCTCCGGCTCGCTGTACGTCGCCGACCGCCAGCTCGGGATCCTGGAGCGCGTGGCCCCGGCCACCGTCTTTTTCTGGGAAGACGGGCCGATCTCCATCCCGGCGTTCGGCCCCGGCGGTACCGTTTTCTTCAACAGCCAGGACCCCGATCTGGCCGCGAGCGACTACAACGGCAGCTCCGACGTGTTCGCCTACGTGCCGTCCGCCCCGGCCGGAAGCGACTTCTACACGATCCTTCCCTGCCGGCTCGTCAATACCCGGACCTCCGGCGAGGCCCCCGTCTCGGGCGAGACCTCGATCCTCGACGTGCACGGCGCGTGCGGCGTGCCGGAGACGGCGACCGCGGTGGCGGTCAACGTCACCGTCCTCCTGTCCACGGGATCGGGCCGCCTGACCGTCCATCCCGGCAACGTCCTGATCCCGGGGACGAGCACGCTCAACTTCAAGTCCAACCAGACGCTCGCCAACAACGCCATCCTGCCGCTCGCCTCGAACGGCGAGGGTACGCTCGGCATCACCCCGTTCGTGGTCGGAGGCGGCACGGTTCATGTGATCCTGGATGTGAGCGGTTACTTCGAGTAGGAGGCCTCATGAAGCTGAATGTTCTCGCATTGTCGCTGGCTCTCGTCCCCGCCGTCCACGCCGGAGAGCTCGAGCTCCTCTCCCCGGCGCGGATCGAATCCGACACCGCCGCAGGCGAGCTCGGCAACGATCTGAGCGCCCTCGCGGTCAGCGCCCAGGGCCGCTGGATCGCTTTTGCCAGCTCCGCCTGGAACCTCATGCCCGGCCAGCAGGAGCCCCTGGCCTCCTCTTACAAGGACGTGTTCCTCCACGACCGGCAGACGGGGGCGAACGTCCTCGTGAGCCACGCCGCGGGATCTCCCAGCCTTGCCGCGAGCGCCGGCGCCGATGAGCCCTCGATCAGCGCGAACGGCCGCTGGGTCGCCTACGTGGGCACCGCGGGCAACCTCGTCGCCGGGCAGAGTCCGGGCCCCTTCCGTCAGGCCTTTCTCTACGACCGCGACACCGGCTGGAACACGCTGGTCAGCCACTCCACAGCCGGCCCTTCCGTCGTGTCGGCTGGCACCGAGCTGGGTGCCGTCCAGGTCAGCGCGGACGGCAACTGGGTCGTGTTCGAGAGCACCGGCACCGATCTCGTGGCCGGGCTGGCCGGTCCTGAGTCGATGAACGTCTTCCTCTATGAGCGGGCCACCGGCCAGATCCTCCTGGTGAGCCGCGCCGACGGCACGGCGCTCACCCTGGGCAACAGCGCATCCCGGTCGCCCACCGTTAGCGCCAACGGCCGGTACGTCGCCTTCGAGAGCCGGGCCACAAACCTGGTCGCCGGCTTCAGCGGCTCGGAGGATAACGTGTACCTCTTCGACCGGGTGACCGGCACCATGACGCTCGTCAGCCGCTCGGCGGCCTCGCCGACCGCCGGTGCCGGCGGCTCCCATCCGGTGATCAGCGCCGACGGCTCCTCCATCGCCTTCCTGAGCCGCGGTGCCAACCTGGTGGCCGGGCAGGCGGACACCAACGGCCAGTATGACGCCTTTCTCTTCTACCGCCCCACCGGCACCAACGTCCTGGTGAGCCGCTCGGCGGCCTCGCCGGCCACGGCCGGCGACGGCGCGGTCGCGTACGAGCACCCGCTCCGGCTCTCCACCACCGGTGCTTGGGTGGCCTTCGTCGGCCGGTCCTCCAACGCGGTGCCCGGGCAGGTGAACAACCCCTATCCCCAGAACCAGGTCTTCCTGTTCGAGCGCGCCACCTCGTCGCTGACCCTGGTGAGCCGGGCAAGCTCCTCGCCGGCCACTACCGCCAATTCGGACTCTTCCCTCCCCTCGCTCAGCGGGGACGGCCGCTTCGTCGCGTTCTACAGCTCGGCGGGCGATCTTGTCGCCGGCCAGATCGACCCCCACCCCGGCTATACCAGCGGGATCTACCTCTTCGACCGGACCACTGGAACGAACGTGCTGGCGAGCGGCGTCGAGGGCTCGGCCGTGCTCGCCGCCCACTCGTGGCAGCCGGTGATCAGCACGGATGGCGCGGTCGTCGCGTACCGCACCTGGGCCGACAACCTGGTCGCCGGAGTCGAGGACGTCAACGGCGGCGTGGATGTCGCCCTCTACGACCGGGCTGCCGGGACCGCCGCCCTGGCGACGCTGCAAGCGCCGGGCATGCCTTCCGCGACGTCCAATGGAGATGCGATCGTCCGCTCGGTCAGCGCGGACGGCCGCTACGCCGTGCTTCTGAGCCATGCCCAGAACCTCATCCCCGGACCGGTGCTCTACGGGCAGAACGTCTTCCTGGTGGACCGGGTCGCCGGCACGACGACGCTGGTGAGCCATTCGAGCGCGTCCGCCACGACCCCCGCCGACGACCGCTCGGAAAATCCGATGATCAGCGCGGACGGCAACTGGATCGTGTTCAACAGCCTCGCCACCAACCTCGTCGCCGGACAGGTGGAGGCTCACGGCTGGGAGACCCCGGACATCTTCCTCTACGAGCGCGCCACCGGGACGGTCACCCTGGTGAGCCACGCCGCCGGCACCGCCACGACCACGAGCGACGAGTCCTGCGGCCGCGTGGAAGGTTCCTCGTTCAGCTACATCGCCGCCCTGACGGCGATCAGCGCTGACGGCCGCTACATCGCCTTCGAATGCGACTCGACCAACCTGGTCGCGGGTCTCGCGGATGTCAATGGAGCGATGGACATCTTTCTCTACGACCGCGTCACGGGCCAGACCAGCCTGGTGAGCCGCGACGCCGCCTCGGCCACGACAACCGCCGTCGGCAGTTCCGGCTACACCCTCAGGATCAGCGCGGACGGGCGCTACATCGCCTTCGCCAGCAATGCCGAGAACCTCGTCGCGGGCGCCATGGACGGCAGCAATGAATGGGATGTCTTTCTGCACGACCGGGACACCGGCCAGACGCTCCTGGTGAGCCGGGCCGCCGGCACCGCCGCGACCGCGGCGAACGGCATGTCCATGCATGCCTCGCTGAGCGCCGACGGGCGCTACGTCGCGTTCGACAGCACGGCAACGAACCTCGTACCCGGCCAGACCGACACGCCGCGGGGCACCTACTTCTGGGACAACCGGGACACCTTCCTCTTCGACCGGGTCACCGGCACCTCCGAGCTGATCAGCCGGGCGGCCGGCTCGGCCACGACGACCGGCAACGGCAGATCGGATTCCTCGGAGATCAGCGCCGACGGCCTCGTCGTCGCCTTCCTCAGCGAGGCCACGAACCTCGTGCCCGGCCAGTCCGGCCCGGCAGGAGGCGTGTTCGTCCACGACCGGGTGACGCGGAAGATGGAGCTGATCAGCCACTCGGGCGTCTCGCGGACCGAGAGCCTGGGCGCCGGCGGCTGGCTGTCCCTGAGCGCCGACGGGCTCTCCGTGGCTTTTGCCGGCAACGGCTCCCTGTACGTGGCCGACCGCCGGCTCGGAGCTCTGGAGCGGGTGATCGGAAGCGAGGGCTACCCGTACGGCATCATCCTGACCGCTGACGGGAGCACGGTCCTCTTCGCCAGCCCCTCCCCGTTCCTGGTCGCGAGCGACTTCAACGACGAATACGACGCCTTCGCCTACACGCGGACTCCCCCGGCCGCGAGCGACTTCCACACCGTGCTACCCTGCCGGCTGGTCAACACCCAGATATCGAGCCAGACGTCGCTCCTGGACGTGCACGGCGCGTGCGGCGTGCCGGAGACGGCGACCGCGGTGGCGGTCAACGTGACCGTCGTGCAATCCACGGGATCAGGCCGCCTGGCGCTCCATCCCGGCAACGTGCTGGCGCCCGGCACCAGCACGATCAACTTCGCGGCCAACCAGACGCTCGCCAACAACGCCATCCTGCCGCTCGCCTCGAACGGCGAGGGTAC
>JANOCF010001047.1:0-1905 GCA_031412055.1 Holophagales bacterium
CCTCTCGGAGATCTCGTGGACGGCCGCATCGGCTTCAAGCTGGCCTGCTCGTCGGGTACCTATGCCCGCGGCCTGGCGCACGACCTCGGGGCTGCGCTCGGGGTGGGCGGCCATCTCGCGGCGCTGCGGCGCACGCGCATCGGCTCGTTCCAGGTGGAGGACTCGGCCACGTTCCAGCGGCTCGTGGAGATCGTCGAGACGGGCGAGCCGCCTCTCTCGACCTGGATCCCGTTCGACCAGATCCCCCTCCCCTTCGGCGAGGTGACGGCCGACCCGCAGCAGGAGCACCGCATCAGCCACGGCCAGACCGTGCTCGTCCGGGAGCTCGCGGGCGAGGAGGGCGACTGGGTCAAGCTGATCAACCGGCGGCGGGAGTTCATCGCGGTCGGCACTGTCGTGGAGAGGATCGGCACGGCCGGCGTCGGTATTGTTCAACCCAAGGTTGTTTTTCGCTAGTTCCTAAAACTAATGCCCTTCCGGTCGTTGTGCTACAATGCCGGACCGGAATGGAAGCGTAAGAGGAGGAGTTTGCTTTGTCGCAAACCAGTGAAGTGAAAGAGACGATCATCCAGAACTACCGGGTCCACGAGAGTGATACCGGCTCCCCTGAGGTGCAGGTGGCTCTCCTGACCAGCCGGATCACGGAGCTCACCGAGCATTTCAAGATCCACACCAAGGACCACCACAGCCGCCGTGGTCTCCTGAAGCTCGTGGGACGGCGCCGCCGTCTTCTCGACTACCTGAAGCGGCAGGACGTCGAGCGTTACCGCTCCACCATTGAGCGTCTCGGCATCCGCAAGTAGGCACTGCCGCACCCCCCGGCCGGTCATCCCGGCGGTCTCCCGGCCGACGGTCTTCCGGTAGGTCCCGACGCCTGTCTCGCAGAGACCGCCTCGGGACCGCCCACCCTTTCCCGGTCCCCCCGGGCAGCGCACGCCGGCCAGAAGGCTGGTCCGGCGATTTTGTAGGCAGACGAGAGAGAGAAAAGAGAAAAGAAAAACATGAGGCAGCGAAAAGAAATCGTCATCGGAGAGACCACCCTCATCATCGAGACTGGCCACCTGGCCAAGCAGGCCGATGGGTCCTGCACGGTCCGGATGGGCGACACGGTCGTCCTGGCCACCGCGTGCATGGACGATAAGGGCGGCATCGAGCGGGACTTCCTGCCGCTCACGGTCGACTATCGCGAGTACACGGCCGCGGCCGGCAAGATTCCCGGAGGCTTCTTCAAGCGCGAAGGGCGTCCGACCGAGAAGGAGGTCATCACCTCCCGCCTGATCGACCGTCCGCTCCGCCCCCTGTTCCCCGAGGGGTACATCGCGGAGACCCAGATCATCGGCTTCTGCCTGTCGGCGGACGGCGAGAACGATCCGGACATCCTGGCCATCAACGGCGCCTCGGCGGCGCTGGTGCTCTCGAACATCCCCTTCTACCACCCCATCGGGGCGGTGCGCGTGGGCCTGATCGAGGGCGAGATCATCATCAACCCGACCAACAGCCAGCGTGACGTCTCGGACCTCGACCTCGTGGTCGCGGGCACCGAAGAGGCCGTGGCCATGGTCGAGGCGGGTGCCAACCAGATCTCCGAAGAGCAGATGCTCGAGTGCATCTTCCGGGCTCACGCGGAGATCCAGAAGATCATCCGCACCCTGCACGAGATCTACCGCGACGGCCCCTACCAGAAGCCGGGCTGGACCGCCCCCGAGGCCTTCCCCGAGTCGTTCTACGAGCAGGTCAGGGGCGACATCGGCGCGCAGCTCAAGGCTGCCCTCTCCACCAAGGGGAAGTTCGAGCGCAAGGCGGCCGTCAAGGCCGTGGTCAAGCCCTACACCGAGCAGATCCCGGCCGAGGACCCCACCAGGCGCAAGCAGCTCGGCAAGATCGTCAGCCGGCTCGAGGAGGAGA
>JANOCF010001048.1:0-3571 GCA_031412055.1 Holophagales bacterium
CTGCGGGAGGGCTACGGCGATCCGGGCGATCCCGACCTCCTGGCCCTGGCCGCCGCGGGCTTCGGTCCCCGGGAGGTCGCCGGGGCGCTGACCGCGCTGGTCCAGAAGGGGATGCCGCCGGAGGTCCTGGAGGAGGATCCCCTGGTGCCGGAGCGGCTGGAGGAGCTGCGGCTCCGCCTGGTCGCGGCGGCCGAAGCGGTGCACGATCGCATCGCCCCCCGCCTGACCGGCATCCGGATTCCGAACCCCAAGGCCATCGAGCGCGGCCTCCACGACCTCGTGGCGCGCCTCCTGGAGGCGGGGCCGGTCGCGCTGGAGACGATGCAGGCGCACGTCGCGGAGCTGCTGCCGGCCAACCTGGTCAACCACCTCCGCAACTGGGGCCGGGGATCGCTCGGTTCGACCGAGTCGCGGGTCCTGGGCGAGGTCCGGGAGGAGCTGGCGGCCGAGGCGGGGCGGCTGTGCCGGCTCCTGGACCACCTGGGGGGCGTCGATCCCAAGCTCCTCGGCCATGCCCGCCGCGCCCTGGCGCCACGCCTCGCCGAGATCGGGCACACCCTGCGGACGCGGGGGATCGCGACCTTCGACTCGCTGCTTATCGGCGCGGAACGGCTGCTGGCCCGCCATCCCGAGGTCCGGACGCGGGTCCGGCGCGGCATCGATCAGCTCCTGGTGGACGAGTTCCAGGACACCGACCAGGTGCAGTGCGAGATCCTGCGCTGGATCGCCCTGGACGGCCCGCCCGAGCAGCGCCCCGGCCTCTTCCTGGTCGGCGACCCCAAGCAGAGCATCTATGGCTGGCGCAGCGCCGACCTGCGGGCCTATGACGGGTTCCTGGAGCGAGTGCGCCAGGGCTGGGGCGAGATCCGCCCGCTGGTGGAGAACTTCCGCTCGGTGCCGGCGATCCTCTCCGAGGTCGCCCGCGCCATCGAGCCGGTCATGCGCGAGCGTTCCGGCCTGCAGCCCCGCTTCGAGCCGCTGCTCCCGTGCGACCGGCGCAAGGACGAGCCCGGCTTCCTCACCGGGGACTGGGCGCCGGTCGAGCACTGGGTCTCCTGGAAGGACACGCCAGGCCGGAAGGAGACGACTGCGGCCACCGAGCTGGAGGCCGCGGCCGTCGCGGCGGACATGGTGGCCCTCCGCCGGAGCGGGGAAGCTTGGGGGGACATGGCCATCCTCCTGCGCGGCACGGGCAACCTCGACCTCTACCTGGAGGCGCTGCGCCGGGCGGGCGTGCCCTTCGCGGTGGGGCGCGACAAGAGCTACTTCCGCCGCCGGGAGGTCATCGACGCCTCGGCCCTGGTGCGGGCGGTGCTCGATCCCGGGGATCACCTGGCACTGCTGACCGTGCTGCGCTCCCCCACGGTGGGCGTGCCGGACGCGGCCCTGATCCCTCTCTGGGGCCGCGGCTTCCCGGGCCGGATGACGAAGCTCGTCGCGCCTGGCGGTGGTAGTCGGGGGGGCTTGGAGGAGCTGGACGGACTGATCCGAGAGGCGGCGCGGGAGGTGCCCCCGGACGTTCCGGGCATCGAGCGCGTCCGCGGCTGGGAGCACAGCCTCCTGGCGGCGGTGGAGGCGCTGGCCGTGCTCCGGCAGTCGTTCGCCACCGATCCGGCGGACGTCTTCGTGGAGAACCTGCGCGGGCTGCTGCTGGTGGACGTCACGGAGGCATCCCGCTATCTCGGCCCTTACCGCCTGGCAAATCTCGACCGCTTCTTCCGCCAACTCCTCGGCGCCATGGAGGACGGCGGGGGCGATGCCACGGGCGTGCTGCGGTCCCTGCGCCGGAGCGTGGCCGAGGCGAGGGAGGCGGAGGAGGGGCGGCCCCAGGACGGCTCCGAGGACTCGGTTCAGGTGATGACCATCCACGGCGCCAAGGGGTTGGACTTCAAGCATGTCTACCTGGTCCAGCTCCACAAGCTGCCCCGGGGCGAGAGCGGTCCGCGAACGGAGGTGGGAAGGACCGGGGCGGACCGCTACGAGTACCTCCTCCTCGGGGCGCCGACCCTGGGCTTCGACGCGGTTGAGGCGGAGCGGCGCGAGGTGGAGGCGGCGGAGCGGGTGCGGACCCTCTACGTGGCCATGACCCGGGCCAAGGACAGAGTGGTCCTGGCGGGCTCCTGGCCCGGGGAGGGCGACCCGAAGCCGCCGGAGCAGGCGCGCACGCATCTCGACCTCCTCCTCTGGCGCGCGGACCGGCCCGACCTGTCCACGCGCTGGGACGAGGCGGCCTGGTCGTTCCCCGACCGTCACGGCGCGCTCTGGAAGTTCCCGGCGCTGCGGCCCGAGGCGGAGAGCACGGATCTCGGGGTCGCCGAAGCCCTGGACCTGCCGGCGCCGCAGGCGGTCGCCCGGGAGTCCGCCGAGCTGGCCGGGCACCGGGCGGAGGCCGAGGCGCGAATGGCCCGGCTGTTCGGCGGAGCGGCCTCCGAGGAGGCGCACGATCTCCTGCGCGAGCAGCAGGCCGAGAACCGGGTGGGGGAGGGCAGCCGTCCAAGGAAGGCAGGCACGGACCGGGAGGCGGCCATGGCCGCGGGTGGAGCCGTGCACCGCGCCCTGGAGACCTGGGACCTCGCGGCCGATCCCGGGGCCGAGGCCGAGCGCCAGCGCGACCTCCTGCCGGCTTATCTTGGTCCCCTGGCCGAGGGCGACGTCGCCGGCCGTGCGCTCCCCGTCGCCCAGGACCTTCTCGATCACTTTGCCCGGGGGCCGCTGCTCGGCCGTCTCCGGGATCTGAAGGAGCATGTCCTGGCCCGCGAGATGCCGGTGCTGCTGCCGCCTTCAGGGAACGGCCATGGCCCGGTGGGAGTCGTGGTGGGCACGGTGGATCTCCTCTACCGCGACCCGGACACCGGCCGTCTGGTGGTGGCGGACTACAAGACCGACGACCCTGACGCGCCGGGAGGGATCGACGCCCGCGCCGCCGTCTACGCCCCCCAGGGCGCCACCTACCTGCGGGCCTTGAGCGAGGCGCTGGAGCTGGAAGAGGCACCCCGCTTCGAGCTGTGGTTCCTGCGGGCGGACCGGGTGGTGGCGGTGGGTGGCTAGTCGATTCCCTCCAGCCGATCTTCAAAGACATTTACGAGCCGATACTGCCCGCTCAGCTCGCAGATGTCTGGCCAGAGCTGGGTGATCCGTGTGTGAAATGGCCTCATCTTCATGTTCCCGAATCGGATATGGATCACGCGAGGAGGCGGAGGTTCTAGGAGCGCTCTCTCCGAGAAGTCCGCATCCTTGGTCACAATGGTCAGGTTCTCTTGCCTGGCGAAACTCCAGACCCGGGCATCGCTCCAAGTGTCATCGATGTCCTTGACGTAAGGAAGTCCGAGCCGTGCCAGAGGGAGAAGTAGTAGGGTAGGTTCACATGATGATGAACCGAGCCATGCTCAGCTGGCTGCCTTGAGCACATAGCTATGGCTCATCAGCTTGACCGCGAACGCGAGACAGGCGTCGATATCCGCAGGTTCGAGCGAGGGATACTGGCGCAGGATCTCCTCTTTTTCCTCTCCAGCCGAAAGGAACTCTAGAACGGTCTGAACGGTGATCCTCTTGCCGCGGAGGGTCGGCTTGC
>JANOCF010001049.1:0-7668 GCA_031412055.1 Holophagales bacterium
GGGTCAGGAGCTGCCGCAGCAGGCGGCCACGGTCGGCGCCGAGAGACATGCGGATGGCGTAGCCGCGCTGCTCGGCGATCGCCCGTGTGAGCAGGAGGTTGGCCACGTTGATACAGGCGATGATCAGGAGGATGCAGGCGCCCGCGGTGAGGACCAGCAGGCCGAAGCGCATCGGTCCAAACCAGTGGTCCCGGAGGCTGGTCACGCGCGCGCCGACGCCCGCGTTCATGTCCGGATACTCCCTGGCCAAGCCGCCGGCGATGCGGCTCATCTCGGCCTGGGCCTTCTCGACCGTGACGCCGGGCTTCAGGCGGGCCGCCACCTCGAGCCAGCGCAGACGCCTGGAGGTGAGATAGAACGGCTTGGGAGGCACCTGCGATGGCACCCACAGGTCGGCCTCGTCGGTCAGGCCGCGGAACCCCTGGGGCCCGACGCCCACCACAAGGTAAGCCCTGCCGTTCATCTGCACCTGCTTGCCGACCATGGAGGGATCGCCGCCGAATCTGCGCTGCCACAGCTCGTGGCCGAGCACGGTGACGTACTCCTCCATCGGCTTCGAGTCCTCCTCGCGGGTGAAGAACCGTCCCAGCGCCGGCCGGACGCCCAGGAGCGGGAAGTAGCTGTAGGAGACCAGCTCGCCATTGAGGCGCTCGGCATCCTGCTGCGCCTCTCCTTCGAGGTTGACCGCGAAGTCGCCGGGGCTGTAGACGGACATCTCCTCGAAGACGCTGCTCTGCCTCCGCCAGTCCTCGAAGTCCATCTGGGAGACGGGCCAGTCCTTGACCTCGCCCTTCTCCTCGAGTGTGCCGGTGAGCACGACGAGGCGGGAGGCATCCCGGTATGGGAGCTCGTTCAAGAGCAGGGCGTTGACGACGCCGAACATGGCGCTGGTGGCGCCGATGCCCAGGGCGAGGGTGAGTATGGACGCGGCAGCGAAGCCGGGACGCAACGCCAGCTGGCGCAGGCCGAGCCGCAGATCCCGCCAGAAATTCTCCATCAGCGTTTCTCCATCCTTTTGCTTTTCATTCTTCGACACCACCGGCGATCAGGCTCTCGGCCTCTTCGTCGCTCAGCTCCTCGATCTGGGCCAGAAGCTCCTGCTCGACGACCGTGGCGAGCTGAGCGATGGTAGGCGCCTCGAACAGGATGCGCAGTGGCAGCTCGACCTGGAAGGTCTCCTCGATCCGCGAGAACACCTGGGGAGCGAGCAGCGAGTGCCCGCCGAGGTCGAAGAAGTCGTCGTAGATACCCACCCGCTCGCGGACCAGGAGATCCTGCCAGATCTCCACCAGCAGCTCCTCGACAGCGCTCTCGGGGGGCGCGTAGCCTTCGTCGCCGCCCCGGCCGGCCGGCTCGGGAAGGGCCCGCCGGTCGAGCTTGCCCGTGGGCGTCAGCGGCAGCTCGTCCAGCAGCACGAAGTCGGAAGGTACCATGTAGGCCGGCAGGGCATCCTTGAGGAAGTCACGCAGGTCGGCCACGGAGGTCTCCGGGTCGGCCGCGGCATATGCCACGAGGAGCAGACCGCCGGTCTTGGCCTCGCGCGGGACCACCACGGCCTCCCGCACCGCGGGATGCCGGCAGAGGACCGCCGCCACCTCGCCGGGCTCGATCCGGAAGCCCCGGATTTTCACCTGGTCGTCCACCCGGCCCAGGAACTCGAGATTGCCGTCGCGCAGCCAGCGCACACGGTCGCCGGTCCGGTAGACCCGGTCGCCACGGCCTCCAAATGGCGACGGAGTGAACCTCTCCGCCGTCAGATCGGGCCGTCCGGCGTAGCCCCGGCCCAGGCCGGCGCCTGCGATCAGCAGCTCGCCGGCCACGCCCGCCGGCACGGAGCGCAGGTTGCGGTCCACCACGTAGAGGCTGGCGCCGCGCATCGGCCTGCCGATCGACAGTCCGTTGGTCGACAACCCCTCCACCGGCTCCGATCCCTCGTGGACGCTGCTGGCCGGCGTGGTCTCGGTGGGGCCGTAGCTGTTGAACAGCTTCACGCCCCGGTCCATGGCCTCCCGCCAGCCGGTCAGCCGCTCCGTCAGGGCGCGCTCGCCGGCGAAGATCACGCTGCGCACGCAGGCCGGCAGGGGCACCTCGCCCCGCGCCAGCTCGATGCCCAGCTCGTGCCAGTATGCGGTCGGAAGATCGACCATCTGAATGTCCATCTCGCCGAGAGCCCGCAGGAAACGGGCCGGCGAAGCCATCATCTCCTCGCTACGCAGGACAAGCGTGGCGCCCGCCACCCAGCTGGTGAAGATCTCCTCCACGCTGATGTCGAACACCAGGCTGCTGAACTGCAGGACGCGGTCCTCCGGCCCGACACTGTAGAGCCGGCGCGTGGTCTCGGCGAAGCCGGCAAGGGCGGAGTGGCCGATCAGCACGCCCTTGGGTAGGCCCGTGGAGCCTGAAGTGAAGAGCACGTAGGCCAGGCTCTCGGGAAAGGCCAGCGGGACCGGGTTGCGGTCGTCATCCGGCGACGCGGGCGCCAGTCCCCGCAGGGTGACGATCTCTCCATGGAAGGCGGCGGGAAGGGCCGCGGGCCGCCCGTCCCGTGCCAGCAGCACCGAGATTCCGGAGCCTCGCACGATGGCGGCCAGGCGTTGCGCGGGCAGGGAGGGGTCAAGTGGCATGTAGGCCCCGCCGGCCTTGAGCACGCCGAGCACACCGACGATGAATTCCACCCCGCGCTCGGCCCAGATCCCCACGATGGAGTCGGTGCGCACACCCAGCCGGCGCAGTTGATGGGCCAGGCGGTTGGCGCGGCGGTTGAGCTCGGCATAGGTGAGGGACGCGTCCCCGGATGCCGTCTCCAGGGCGACGGCATCCGGCCGGACCCGCGCCCAATGCTCAAAGCGAGCGTGGACCAGGCCGTCGGGTTCCGGCTCACGCTCGCCGGGCCGGTTCCACTCGGCGAGAATCTGCGCGGTCTCTTCCGCGGAGAGCAGGGGCAGCTCGGAGAGCCGCAGGCCCGGATCGGCCGCGCCCGCGCCGAGCAGCCGCTCCATGTGCCGGAACATCCGCACCACGGTCGAGGCGTCGAAAAGATCGGTGCTGAGCTGCAGCAGGCCGCTCAGCGCTTCCCCCTCCTCCCACATCCAGAAGGCGAGATCGCTGTTGGTGCGGGCATGCTCGCTCACGCTCACCGGCCGCAGGGTGAGACCCGGCACCTCCAGGGTGGGCACGGAGAAGTTCTGCAGGCCGAACATGGCCTGGAACAGGGGACCTCGGGACAGGTCGCGCCCGGTCTCCAACTCCTCCAGGAGGCTCTCGAAGGGAACCTCCTGGTTCTCGAAGGCATCCAGAGCCGTGTCCCGCACGCGGCGCAGGAGATCCCGGAACGACGGGTCGCCGGTCAGGTCCACGCGCAGGACAAGGGTGTTGACGAAGAACCCGATGAGCCGCTCGAGCGCCGGCTGCGGCCGGTTGGCCACAAAGGTGCCGACGTTCAGATCCTCCTGCCCGGTATAGCGCGACAGCAGCGAGGCATAGCCGGCGAGGAGGACCATGAAAAGGGTGCTTCCCTCGCGGCTCGCCAGCTTGCGGATCTGCGCGGCGCCGGCGGCGGGAACGGTGACGGGCACGAGCTCGCCCTGCAGGCTCAACGCAGCCGGACGCGGCCGGTCCGTGGGTAGATCGAGCACCTGCGAGGCGCCGGCGAGCTGCTCCTTCCAGTGGTCGAGCTTCTCCCGCAGCACCGGGCTCTGCAGCCACTCCTGCTGCCAGGCCGCGTAGTCCACGTACTGTACCGCCAGCGGGGGCAGCTCCGCGGACCGGCCTGAGACCTCGGCCTGGTAGAGCGCAGCCAGCTCGCGCAGGAACACCCCTGCGGAGAAGCCGTCGAAAACGATGTGGTGGACCGTGATCGCCAGCAGGTGCTCGCGCGCACCCAGGTGGATCAGCAGGGCCCGCAGGAGGGGACCACAGGTAAGATCGAAGGGCCGCTCGGACTCGGCTACGGCCGCCCGCAGGGTCGCGGACTCCCGACTCGCCTCGGGCATTGAGGACAGGTCGAGCACGGGCAGGGGGAAGTCGACACCCGGAGCGACTACTGTGGAAGGCCGGCCACCCACGGAGACGAAGGTGGTGCGCAGAGCCTCGTGCCGACGGATCAGCGCGCGCAAGGCCTCGGCCAGAGCCCCGATCCGGAGATCCCCCTCCAGGCGCAGGGTGATCGGCAGGTTGTAGTCCACCGACTCCGGCTCGAGCTGTACCAGGAACCACTGTCGGAGCTGGGAGGCGGACAGGGGAAGCTCACCCTGGCGCGGTACGGCCCGGAGCACGGGGACGGCGGTCGGCAAGGAGGAGGCCGCAGAGGCCACTACCCCGGCCAGGGCGTCCAGCGTGGGCGCCTGGAACACGGCGCTCAAGGGGATCTCCGCGCCGAAGGTCTCGCGGACCCGTGCCACCATCTGGGAGGCGAGAAGCGAGTGGCCGCCGAGCTCGAAGAAGCTGTCATGGGCGCCGATGCGGTCCACGGTCAGGAGGCCGCTCCAGATCGCCGCCAGGGTCTCGCCCGTCGGGGTCGAAGGCGGCACGTACGGCGCGGAGCGCCCTGCCTCCCGGTGATCCAGATCGGGCAGGACACGGCGGTTCACCTTGCCGTTCGGGGTCCGCGGCAGTTCGTCCAGGACCACGAAAGCGGACGGCACGGCCGGGCTGGGAAGAACGGAGAGCAGGAAGTCCCGGAGATCCCGCGGCGCGGGTCTCTCGCCGCGGGGCGTGACATACGCCACGAGGTGCCGCTCCCCCAGGGACTCTCCACGGACCGCGACCACAGCCTCGCGCACCGCCGGGTGTCGCGCAAGGACCGCCTCGATCTCCCCCAGCTCGATGCGGAAGCCCCGCACCTTGACCTGGTGGTCGATCCGCCCGAGGAACTGGAGCGTGCCGTCCGGCAGCCGGCGGACGAGGTCGCCCGTGCGGTAGAGACGCCCGCCGGGCTCGCCGCTGAAGGGATCCGGCACAAAGCGCTCGGCCGTGAAGTCCGGCCGTCCCAGGTATCCGCGGGCGAGGCCGTCACCGCCAAGGTGGAGGTCGCCGGGTACTCCTACAGGAACCGCCAGGCCGCCGCGGTCGAGGATCCAGGCGCGGGTGCCGTCGACGGGCCGGCCGATGGAGGGCACGGGTGTGCCCCGGCGAATCTGCGCGAAGGTCGAGTAGGTCGTGTCCTCGCTCGGGCCGTAGAGGTTCATGACCCGTGCCGCGGAGGTGCGGTCGTAGATCTCATCGACCAGGATTCCCGGCAGGGCCTCGCCCGCCAGGTTGACCGTCCGGACCGAAGCAGGCACCCCGCCCATGCGGATCAGCTCCGCCATGGCCGAAGGAACCGTGTTGACCAGGGTCACCTCGGCAGCCGCCGAGAGGTGCGGCAGCTCCAGGGCATTGGCCGCGAGGATCACGGCGCCGCCCCGGGAGAGCGGAAGGAAGATCTCGAAGACCGACAGGTCAAAGCAGATCGATGTCGAGCCGAGCACACCCGCCAGGTCCTCGTCCGGGAACACGCCTGACGCCCAGCACACCAGGGCCGCGGCGCTGCGGTGGGCGATGGCCACACCCTTGGAGCGGCCGGTGGAGCCGGAGGTGTAGATGAGATACGCCAGGTTGTCCGGCAGGGCCGTCGATGGCAGACGCACCCCCGGAATCTCCATCTCCGGACCGTCCAGCAGCACGATGCGGGCCTCATGCTCCGGGAGCACCGAGAAGAGGCTCTCCAGAGTGACCAGCACCGGCACCCGGGCATCTTCCAGCGTGAACGCAAGGCGCTCGCGCGGGTACTCGGGATCGAGAGGCACATAGGCTCCGCCGGCCTTGAGAATTCCCAGGACGCCGATCACCAGGTCCGGGGTGCGCGGTGAGCAGAGCCCGACCCGGGTCTCGGGTCCTACGCCCAGCTCACGCAGGCGGGCCGCCAGTCGGTTCGACCGCTCGTCCAACTCGCCGTAGGTCAGCCGCCGCTCGCCCCAGACCAGCGCCAGGGCCGCGGGAGCCTCCAGGGCACGGGCCTCGAATGCCTCGTGCAAGAGGGCGGGCAAAGCTTCGGGAGCGCGGGTGCCGCTCCACTCGCGGAGTTGGCGCCACTCCTCCGGGCTCAGCAGGTTGATCTCCGACACCCGCTCTCCCGGTATGCCAGCCACCGCGGCCAGCAGGTTGCCCAGATGCCCGGCCATCCGCTGCATGGTGCCGCGGTCGAAGAGGTCGGCGTTGTACTCGATCTCGCCGCGGAAGCCCGCCTCCTCCACGTCCATCAGGGCCAGACTGAGATCGAACTTCGAGACTCCGCCCACAGGGCTGAGCCGCGCGGCCTCCAGACCGGGCAGTTGGGGGAGCCGAGGCTCGGCGCTTTCGACGCTGAGCAGCACCTGGAAGATCGGGTGGCGAGAGAGGTCGCGCTCCAGGCGCAGATCGTTCAACAGCCGCTCAAAGGGGACGTCCGCGTGATCAAAGGCATCGAGAGCCACCTGCCGCACCTTGTCGAGAAGCTCCTCGAAAGAGGGATTGCCGCCGAAATCGACGCGCAGGGGCAGCAGGTTGACGAAGAACCCGATGAGCCCCCGGGTCTCCGGCTGGTCGCGATTCGCCACCGCCGAGCCGACGACCACGTCGTCCTGACCCGTGATCCGGTGGAGCAGGGTCTGCCAGCCGGCCAGGAACAGCATGAACAGGGTGGCCTTGCGCTCCCGGGCCAGGGCGCGCAGGGCCGCGGCCACCTCGAACGGGACCCTCACCGGCACGGATGCGCCGCGAAAGGTCTGGACGGACGGCCGCGGCCGGTCGGTGGGGATCTCCAGGGTGGCCAGACCGGCGAGCTGCCCGGTCCAATAGGAGAGGCGGCTGGCCAGGAACTCTACGGGCCAGGCGCGCTGCCAGGAGGCGTAGTCCGGGTACTGGACCGGCAGGCTGGGGAGGCGGGCCGGAACGCCCGCCACGCCTGCGGCGTAGAGGGTTGACAGCTCGCGCAGCAGGATCTCCTCGGACCAGCCGTCGGACACGATGTGGTGCAGCGTCAGCAGAAGAGCATGCTCTTCCGAGCCCAGGCGCACGAGCCGGATGCGCACCGGCGGCGCGGCAGCGAGGTCGAACGGTCGCGTGGCCGCATCCCGGCTCAGCAGGGTGAGCTCGGTTTCTCTCCGCACGGGGAGAAGTCCGGACAGGTCGACGACGGGGAGCGCGCCAGATGTTTGCGGGATCCGCGGGATCGGCTGGAGAATTTCCTGCCAAGGCTGACCGTCCCGCTCCACGAACCGGGTACGCAGCGCCTCGTGACGGCCGATCACGGCATCGACGGCAGCCGCCAGCGCAACCGCGTCGAGCTTTCCCCGCAACCGGAAAGCGTACGGGATGTTGTACGCCGGGCTGCCGGCCGCCGTCAGGCGCTCCACCAGCCAGAGCCGCTGCTGCGGGAAGGATAGAGGCAGGAGCCCGTCCCGAGGGACCCGCCGGATGGGAGGCCGGCCCGCGTTCTCCTGGAACGCCCTCCGAACCTCCTCCGCCGACAAGACGGCTCCCGGGCCAGGAACCGTGGCGCGAGTGGCGAGCACAACACCAAGCGGCTTACCGACCACAAGACCGAAGAACACACCCCACGTGATCGGAGAACGCGCCGCGTCGCGAAGCCCACCTGCGGAGACTTCGATCCCGCTGTTCGCCAACGCAAAGATCGGGACGATCACGTAG
>JANOCF010001050.1:0-3595 GCA_031412055.1 Holophagales bacterium
CGGCCCGCCAGCGATCGTTCGACTGCGGGAACCCGTGCGGTCCGCCGCCCTCGTGCACGCCGTAGCCTACAGCCGTGAACTTCTCTCTTTTCAGCGACAGATTGTCGAGCATCCCGGCGGAAGGAAGCGCCGCGGGCGTGATGCCGCGGATCGCGCTCGCAAAGACGATGACCGCTACATCATGGGGATCGCTGCTGGCCTTGGTGTAGTCCGGGTGGAGATGATACGTACCCTGGTACAGCTGCGACTGCGCGGTCCACTCCTGGTCGAATGTGACGTACGGTGTCCAACCGTTGAACTCCACGTCGTCGAGGCAGTGGGCCGCCGTCAGGAAGACCGTGGGAGAGATCAGCGTTCCGGAGCACCAGATCTCCCGCGTGCCATCGGAGTTCTCTCGGATGAGGGCCCCTACGTTTGGATGGTCGCCGCCGTCCGGCTCACCATAGGTGATGGCGGAGGCGCGAGCAGCCAGTAACAGTAAGGTCAAACACAACACAGACAACATCTTGCGCGACATACATCCTCCTTGTCGGATGTCTACAAAACCGGCACCCCATCATCGGGGCGACGGAAAAGAGTTCCCTCGATCGCTCCATAAATTGGAGCCCGCGGCTTTGGGCCGCAACCAGCTCGTTTGCGAGGGTCTCTATCCAGAAGAGTGCCGCTCGCCTGCTTTACCGCCCCTTCTCGCCAGCCCGGCATGCCGCAGAAGGGCCGCAGCCTCCATCACCTGCCAGCCAGCCAGCTCCAGGACCACCATGGCGTCGTCCACGTCGCCCGATCCGAGCAGGGCCGCGGCCTCGTCCGCGAACCCGGCCGCCCCGGCGAGAGGCTCCGCGGGGTCCGTCCCTTTCAGGGGAAGGCTCATCTCCCGCCGGAGTGCCTCGAGCCGGTCCTCTTCCGCGGCGATCCTCGACCGCGTCTCCCCAAGCTTCCCGGCGAGCTCCGCGGCTCGTTGGGCCAGGGCCTGGAAGGCGGCGATGTCCGTGGCCAGCGCCTCGATCTGCGAGGCGACGGGCTCTCCGGCTGCCGCCCCGCGATCGAGCGCGGTCGCCCGATCCGAGAGAGACCGCAGTCCCTCCCCGATCCACGCGGCGCCGATCCCCGCCTGCCGCAGATGTTCCAGCACGGCGTACGCGCTGTTCCAGAGATTTGCAAGAGATTCTATATCAGTATGGAGCTGACGCGCCATCTTTGGAACAGCCTCGCCAGGGGACGCTTTCCGGGATCGTGGCGTTCTCAATGAAGAAATCCTTCCCAGTCCGAAGCGGAGACAACGGCGGAGGTACCGGCCGTACGAGGGCCCGCATGTATATTTGAGTGTTTTGCCTAAAACGTTTCAGCTGCGGCGCGCCGGGCAGGCAACGAAGGCCGCCGCTCCACCCGCGAGTCCCAACGCCGCGAGCAGGCACCCGAGCAGGAACGCCCGCGGACGGTAGACCAGGTCAACCTCTCGTGAGGGGACGGCCAGGAACGGGCCGTCCTTCCCGGTCTTCAGCAGCTCCCCGCCGGCCAGGACATACCAGCCGCCATCCTGATAGATCCGCGGCGGCCCCGGGTTCGGGACCTCGTAGACCCATCCATCCTCGTCCTGGAAGACGGCCCGGAGCGGAAGATGGACTCCGGGAGCGGTGAGGAGATAGCGGACTCCCAGCTCGCGATAGAGCGGATGTCCCGGGCTGCCGAGCTCGGGCAGCTCGCCCCACCATCCCGCCAGGATCGGCTCCAGGTGCCGCAGGTACTCCGCCGGAGCCATGGGGTTGTAGACCCGGATGTCCGCCAGGCCGTAGACGGATGGCAGGTTGGGCGGGAAGTCCCGGCCGAGGGCCGCCATCCTTCCCTCTTTCAGGTTGTCTTCCAGGAACCGGATCGGGCCGTTCACCGGAAACGCCAGCGTCCGCGGCATGGGCGGATTGGCCGGCAGGTGGGCCAGGAGCAGCTCGGCCGCGATGATCGCCGCGATGCCTGCGATGCTCGGAGCGGTCCAGCGCTTCCCTCTCCCGAAGAGCAGCAGGAGCGTCGCCAGGACCAGGAATCTCCCCTGCCAGTGAAGCCATCCCTCACGCAGCGGAGCGAGACGACCCGGATCGGCGGGATCGGACTGCGTGAGATAGCCCCAGGCGATCACCAGACCCAGGAGCGCGGCTGCCGCGACAACGGCCCAGCGCCGAACTTCACCGAGACGGACCCGCTCCAGCGTGCAGGCGCCCAGGTAGGCCAGGCTGAAGGCGAGCGGGAGCATCAACCGCCGCGTGCCGAGTCCCCAGGGAGAAAGCAGGACCAGACAGAGGATTGTTACGCCTAGAAACAGCCGTTCCTGGGGGAAGCGCCTGCTTGCACCCAAGGCCAGGAGGGCGGCGAGCAGGGTCGCGGTCCCGACAAACCCGCTCGCATCCTCGTTGGTGTTGGTGAGTCCCCAGTAGTGAAGGAAGCGGCTGTTGCCGTACGCGTTGGGTGCCGCGATGGGCAGCCAATGCCGAGCCAGGTCTCCTTGGACTTTCGGAGTCTCCAGCCGGGTAGCCCGGAGAGTTTCGGGCAGGGCATTGATCGCGGGAAGCAGGGCCGGAGCGGCCACCGCACCCGCGATCGCCAGGGCGATGGCGGACCTCTTGAGCCAGGGATAGCCGTCCCGCTCGAAGGTCAAAGCAACCAGGTAGGCCAGGGCCAGGCCGAGCGCGTAGAGGATCGTCTCCGGGTGTCCTCCCAGCAGCAGGGTGAAGACCGCGAGGGAGAGGAGAAGGAAGTCCCGCCTTCCTCCGACTCTCCGGCAGCGGGCCAGCGCATAGAGCACGAGTGGCAGGAGCGCCGCCGAGCTGGCGATCGGCCATCCCAGCCACAGGAGGAGGAACCCGCCGAGCCCGAAGGCCAGCGCTCCGGCGAGAGACGGTCCTTCTCCGAGTCCTTGGCGGCGCATCCAGAGAAAAGAGAAGGTCAGAGCGAGCAGGATCCGCAGCGCCGCCAGCACTCCAGCCGCGCGGGGCAAGGGCATGGGGAGAATGAGCAGCGCGAGAGGCTGGAGCGCCTGGGACTGCGGGTCCGCCAGGAGCGGCATGCCGGCTCCGACGAGGGGATTCCAGAGCGGCCAGCGGCCCTCGTCGAGCGCGGTCCGGACTGTTGCCAGCGATGGAGCGACGAGCTGGATCAGGTCTCCCTGGAGGACATTGCCGTGCGGCTCGGTCGGCGGCAGGCGCTGGAACGGCGCGTGCCCCCGAAGGTTGTCGAGGGGAAGCAGGATCTTCCCACCGAAGAGCACCGGTCCCAGGATGACGAGGAGGACGAGGGTGAAGACGGCGGCGATCCGTCCCGGGAGCGGGTCGTACCAGCGCCGGAGCGCGGACCACAGAAGGATGGCGAGCGCTCCGGCGTACAGGCCGGGCAGCAGGTCCACCGGGGTCCAGTCGGTCAGGGCTTCACCCTCGACCTGCCAGCCAGCCCTTGGTGAATCTGATGTACTCCGCCATCTCCAGCTTGCGAACATCCTGTTCGGAATAGCCCAGGTCTGGGAGAAGGCCTTTCAGATCCACTTGAGAGATACTGAACTCCCTCCAGAGCTGTCCGCCGGAAGGAAGCGTTTTCCTGGATGCGACCACGAGCC
>JANOCF010001051.1:0-5557 GCA_031412055.1 Holophagales bacterium
TCCTCAAACGGTACTACCAGGAGCGCTTCGACCGGGGCTTCGAGTACTCCTTCGTGGTGCCGGGGATGACGAGGGTCGTCCAGGCGGCCGGCCGCCTGATCCGCTCTCCGCGGGACACCGGCGTGATCGCTCTCTTCGACCAGCGCTTCCTCTCCGCCCCGTACCGCCACTATCTCCCCTCCGACTGGCTCCCCGAAGAGGGCGCCGGAGCGCTGGTGGGAAATCCCGCCGAGGCCGCGGAGGAGTTCTTCCGGGTTCTGGCCCTGCGGGAGTAGGACGCTTCGAAGTCCTCGTCCGTCCTCTCTGCTAGCATGGCTGCAGCCATGGTGACACGAGACGACATCGAGCGGATCACCGCCTTTCTGGAAGAGCGCTTCGGACTGGACACGCTTTGGCTGTACGGATCGGAAGCGCAGGACACATCGTCGCCGCCGAGGCTTACGGTACCCCGGATTCAACAGCCGGGGTGTTCGCACTGCTGCAGAAGAGGGGCGTCATCAACGCCGAGCTAGCCGGCAGACTACGGCGTATGGTCGGATTCCGGAACATCGCCGTGCACGAATACCAGACGGTCGACCCGGCCATCGACTTCTTTGGCCTTTCCAGCACCTGAGGAGGTAAACTCTCATCATGGCCCGAGAGTACGCCGTCCCGCCTTTCGAGGACATTCCGATCCCGCCGGACGCCCACACCTTCGAGGGCTTCCGGCGCTGGCTCGATTCGGACGGCTTCCCGGAAACCGGGCGCATCGATTTTCTCGCGGGGGAGGTGGAAGCGGAGATGAGCCCGGAGGACCTGCGCACGCATGGCATCGTGAAGACGGCCATCGCGAAGGCTCTGCAAACCGTCGTATCCGAGCAGGATCGGGGAGAGGTCTTCGTCGACCGTGCCCGGGTCCACTCGCGCTCGGCCGCTCTCTCCGCCGAGCCGGACGTGGTCGTCGTGCTCTGGGAATCGCTGGAGACCGGGCGCGTCCGCTACGTCCCCGCGGCCAGGAAAGGCCCGGACCGCTTTTCCGCCTTGGAAGGATCTCCCGACATCGTCGTCGAGGTGATCAGCGACTCCTCGGTTGGCAAGGACACGCTCCGGTTGCCGCACTTCTATGCCCAGGCGGAGGTTCCGGAGCTCTGGCTGGTGGATGCCCGAGGCAAGGAGCTGCGCTTCCAGATCTTTGCAGTTCAAGGGGACGGGTACGTGCCCGTGCCGCCGGAAGGTGACGACTGGACTCGCTCACCCCAGCTCGGCTGCCGTTTCCGCCTCGTCCGGCGGCGGACCCGCCTATCCACCTGGCGCTACGTGCTGGAGCACGAGGACTGACTCTTCTTGCTGCCCAGCACCTGAGGAGGTAAGATCTCATCATGGCCCGAGAGTACGCCGTCCCGCATTTCGAGGACATCGCGCGTCCTGCCTGAAGAGGAATCCCGATCCCGTCAAGCCCTGTTCTACCTGGGGCATGCCTTGCGAGCTCTGCGAACGGGCGGTCGAGAACCTCACCGCCCACCACCTCGTCCCCCGCGAGAAGGACGGCAAGGGCGGTCCGACGATCGACGTCTGCCCCGCCTGCCACCGCCAGATCCACGTGCTCTTCGACAACGCCCGCCTGGCCCGGGAGCTCAACACTCCCGAACGGCTGCGGGATGAGCCCGAGATGCGCCGCTTTCTCTCCTGGGTGCGCAGGCAGGACCCGCACAAGCGGATCAAAGTGCGGCGAAGCCGGTAGGCGCCCTCGTCACGGGAGGTCGCGAATCGCCTCGAATTCGCGGTTTCCAGGTCTGGATTCGCGGTTTTCTACCCTCTCGGGGTCTCCGCGACCGCAATCGGAGCTACGGACAGGGCCGAAGCGGGTTTCGCGGAGCCGCAAGAGGTCGCGAACTGGCGTCAATTCGCGGCTTCCGAAGCCCAATTCGCGGTTGTTCGCGGTTTCAAGACAGTCCGCTCCTGTCTTTTCGCGGTTGTTCGCGGCTCCGGAGAGACCCAACCCGGCAAGCGGACCGCGAACTGCGGGGGTTTCGCGACTCCCTGCGCGAAGCGGACCGTCCGCTGCAACCGATTCGCGGTTCGCCGAGGTCGATTCGCGGTTGTTCGCGGTTCGGGAGAGGCTCGCGACGGGGAGAGAACCGCGAATCGCGGGAAGTTCGCGACCTCCCGGCGCCCCTACTCTCCCACGACCCGCTTCGCCAACATCCCTTTCTTCAGCGTGCCGTCCGGCGCCACGTGGTTGATCAGCGCCAGCGCCTCCAGGGTCGCCGCGGACGGGTAGCGCTCCGCGAAGCTCGCCAGCGTCATATCCTCCTCCAGCCGCACCACCCGGATGCGGGTCGCCCGGGTGGAGAGCGCCGTGGGGTCGTCGAGGTTGGCGAAGCTGCCGATCGTGTCCTCCAGCGTCTCCTGCATCTCCTTCCAGCTCGCCTCCGAGGACAGCGCCATCACCTGGAAGATCCCCTCCTCGTGCTCGACGAAAGCGACCGTCCCCCGCAGCTCGCTCTGCGCGTCCGAATACTCGAAGCGGCTCCAGGAAGCGGGCAGTCCGTGGACTTCGTTCTCCCACGTCTTGCCCCGCGACGTCCCCTCCTCCGCGAAGAACGCTTCCGCCGCCGCCTCGGTGGAATCGGCGCCGGAGAGCGAGACCTGCACCATGGCGTTGCCGTCCGGATCGGACGCCGACACCGCGTCCTTCTGGTTGGCGGTCTCCCAGCCGTGGGGGAAGTCGATGCGGAAGCGCAGGTCCGGATGGACGAAGGCGTTGCCCGCGAAGTAGCCCTCCCGCGGGTTGTCGCCGAAGACCATGCCGTCCAGCCGCTCCAGGTAGGAGTCACGGTTGACCTTGGCATCCGCGAAATCCCCCTCCATGGCGGCAACCTCGGCTTCGATCCGCTTGCGCCGCGCCCCGGGGTCCGGATGGGTGGCGAGCCAGCTCGGCAGCCGGCCGGCCCCCTCGACCTTGGACACCGCGTCCAGGATGTTGAAGAGCTCCGGCATCTGGCGCGGGTCGTAGCCGGCGCGCACGGCGTAGCGCAGTCCGAGGTCGTCGGCCTGGCGCTCGTCGTCCCGGCTGTGGTGCAGGAAGAGGATGCCCAGGCCGAGCTGGCCGACGAACGCGAAGTTCGCGATGTCCTCGTCGAGGATCGCGGCCACGCCGAGGCCGACGGAGGCCAGGATCTGCTTGCTCATCTGGTTGACGCCGTGCCGGGCGGTGACGTGGCCGATCTCGTGGCCGATCACCGAGACCAGCTCCGCTTCCGAGCCCAGGTGGGTCATGAGACCGCGGGTCACGTACACGTAGCCGCCGGGCAGGGCGAACGCGTTGACGGCCGGGTCGTCCAGGATCTTGAAGTCCCAGGGCAAGTGCGGGCGCTCGGAAGAGGCCGCGATCTCGTGCCCGAGGTCCTGGATGTAGTCCTGGAGGAGCGGGTCGTCGTACATGCCGACGGACGCGAGGATCTCGGCGTCGGCCTCCTGACCCATCTCGATCTCGGACTCCTCGCCGTAGAAGTTGAGCTGGTTTCTTCCCGTCGCCGGGTTGACGGAGCAGCCGCCGAGCAGCAGGGCAGAGACGAGCAGCGCGACAGGCCCGCGCAGGTGGTGAGAGATCATGGTTTCCTCCGGAAGCCGATTTGCTTCATCTTAACCTGTTGGTATGTGCCTTGCTCTCCCTTTCCTTTCAGGGGCACCCTTTTGGCTCCCCGGAAAGGTCAACGTCATGGCACGCACACCGGTGCGAGGTACGCTCGAACAGGCCGGCCAGCAGGCAGGCAAGGCAGTGCGGAGCGCGGTCCGCAGCAATCCGTGGGTGGAGCCGCTCGCCCGCTTCGGGTACGCGGCGCGCGGCGTGGTGTACGCGGTTGTCGGCCTCCTGGCCATCCAGACCGCTTTTGGAGGCCGCGGGCAGACCACCGGCCAGGAAGGCGCTCTCCAGCGGATCGCCGAGCAGAGCCGTCTCCTTCTGGTGCTGATGGCGATCGGGCTCGCCGGCTACGCCCTCTGGCGGTTCGTGCAGGCGGCCCTCGATCCCGAGAACAAGGGGACCGATCCCAAGGGTCTGGCGCAGCGCGGGATGATGGTTGTGAGCGGCATTGTCTACGGCGGCCTGGCCATCACGGCCGCGCGGATGGCCTCCGGCGGCAGTGGCAGCAGTGCCGGCGGCGAGGGGAGCCAGGGCATGACCGCGAACCTGATGACCAAGCCCTTCGGCCGCTGGCTGGTGGTGCTGGCGGGTCTCGCGGTGATCGTGGCCGGCTTCTATCAGCTCAAGGAGGCGTACACGAAGAAGTTCCGCGAGCGCCTCAAGCTGCAGGAGATGAATGCCGACGAGCAGCGAATGGCGACCCATACCGGCCAGATGGGACTGGCTGCGCGGGGCATCGTCTTCCTGATCACGGGCTGGTTCCTGATCCAGGCCGGCCTGCGCTTCGACCCGAGCCAGGCACGGGGCCTGGGCGGCGCGCTCGAAACGCTGGCGAGCCAGCCTTCCGGACCGTGGCTGCTGGGCCTCGTGGCTCTGGGCCTGGTCGCCTATGGGGCCTACTCTTTCCTGGAGGCCCGGTATCGTCGTATCGTGTTTTGAATGACTGAGCCCATCGAGATCCGCCCCGCCCGTCCCGAAGACGCCGGGGCGATCGTCGACTTCCAGCTCCAGATGGCCCGGGAGACCGAGGGGCTGGAGCTCGACCTCCCCGCCGTGATCCGCGGCGTGCGCGCCGTCTTCGACGATCCATCCAAGGGCGAGTACTGGGTGGCCGAAGCCGGCGGACGGGTGGTCTCTTCCCTGATGACCACCTACGAGTGGAGCGACTGGCGCAACGGCACCGTGCTCTGGATCCAGTCGGTCTACGTGCTGCCGGAGCTGCGCGGCAGCGGCGTCTACCGCCGCATGTACGAGCACCTGAAGGAGCGGGTGCAGGCCTCGCCCGGCCTGGTGGGCATCCGGCTCTACGTCGACCGCCGGAACACGGCCGCCCAGCGCGTCTACGAGCGCGTGGGCATGAGCCGCGAGCACTACGAGATGTTCGAGTGGATGAAGGGCTAGCCCCGCCGCCAGATCCGGTTTTCCTGCAACACGAACAGACCCCTCCGCGCGCCGGCCCGGAACAGCTCCTCCATGCGGCCGCGCATGGCGGCGGTCACCTGCCCGTAGCCCAGGTGGCTCGCCACGCTGCGCACCACCACGGCCGGATCGTGCTCGGCGCCGGGCTTCAGCACCGAGCGGATCACCTGGAGCAGGAACTCGTCGTCATAGCGGGCGAAGGTGGGCGTGGCGCCCTCCAGCCGCTCCCCGCGTCTCGCCAGGACGCGGCGGGCGATCGCGGTATCCAGGTGGGTCAGCAGGCGGGCCCGGACGTTCTTGCCCAGCCGGGCGACGCCGATCCGGTCGGCCACCCGCCGCACCAGCTCGTCTTCGGTCATGACGCCGGCACCCCAGCAGGCCTGGCGGAAGGCCACCAGCACCTGGTCGGGGTCGTAGACCGCCACCGTCCGGCTCCGTCCTTCGCGCCGTGCTCCCTGGGTGAGAAGCGAGATGCGGCCGGACCGCTTGCCGGCCGGCCGGCGGCCAAGCTCG
>JANOCF010001052.1:0-1660 GCA_031412055.1 Holophagales bacterium
GTGTGCGGCTGTGCCCGCGCCTTTGACCGCCGGCCCCACGAGGCCCGCGGCCATGCCGGGCAGATCGCCTGCGCCGCGCACGTGCGGGAGCTGCTGAAGGGGAGCCGCCTGATCGAAAAGGCGGGAGCGGTGCAGGACGTCTACTCGCTCCGTTGCGCTCCGGCGGTCCATGGCGCCGCGCGGGACTCCATCGCCTATGCCCGCGTCGCGGTCGAGCACGAGATCAACGCGGCCACGGACAATCCGCTCTTCTTTCCCGGTGAAGACGAGTCGCCCTGGGATTGGGAGTTCAGGGAGAACTGGCCGGAAGGCTACCGCGGCGACCAGCGGGTCTCCTACTCGGCGGGAAACTTCCATGGCGAGCCCGTGGGTTTCGCGGCGGACTTCCTGGCGGTCGGCCTGGCCGAGCTGGCGAACATCTCCGAGCGGCGAACCCAGATGCTGCTCGACTGCCACCACAACCGGAACCTGCCGTCGAACCTGATTCCGCACCGGGGCGTCAACTCGGGCTGGATGATCGCGCAGTACACCGCGGCCGGGGTTGTGTCCGAGAACAAGGTCCTGGCGCATCCCGCGTCGGTGGACTCCATCCCCACGTCGGCGAACGCCGAGGACCACAACGCCATGGGCATCATCTCCGCCCGCAAGCTGCGGACGGTGCTGCGCAACACGCAGGCGGTTCTGTCGATCGAGCTGCTGGTGGCGGCCCAGGCCGTGGAGTGGCGGGTCGCGATAGAGATCGATCCGCGCCCCGGGAAGGACACGGTCTCCGCGGGGTGGCACGAAGCCGAGGAGGAGGCGCGCCTCTTCCGCGAGAAGACGGCTCCGGACCGGCGCGAGGCCATCGCGGCCTCCCTGGGCCAGGGGACCCGCCGCGCCTACCTCAAGATCCGTGAGCTCGCCCCGCCGCTGCTCGCCGACGATCGCACGCTGGATGGAGACATCCGGGCGGTGCGTGGAGCGGTGGAGCGGAATGAGCTGGGGTAGAAACTGCCGTAGGATACAGGCATGACGGAACGCGAGCGGCTGCGCGAGCTCATCGAGGACCTGCCTGAGGTCGAGGTGCATGCAGCCTTGAGGTTCGTGGAGTACCTCCGACACTCTGACGACGACCCGGTTCTCAAGGCTCTGGAGGAAGCTCCTCCGGACGACGAGCCCCTGTCCGAGAACGACGTGACGGCGCTGGAGGAAGCCTGGGAGGATGTGAGGCAGGGCCGGCTTGTCTCCCACGAGGAGCTACGCCGTCAAGTCCTGGGCAAGGATTGAGCTGGCAGGTCCTATGGTCTGGCCGGGCTCGCAAAGAGCTGGTGCGGCTGGATCTCCCCATGCAGAGACGGATCGTCGAGGCTGTTGACAGGTTCGCGGGAACCGGCCAGGGGGATGTACGACCGCTCCAGGGTCGGCCCGGCGAGTACCGGTTGCGCGTCGGGGAGTGGCGGATTCTGTTCTCGCGCGACAAGGCATTCCTCTTGATCCTCATCCTACGGGTGCGCCCACGGGGTGATGCCTACAACCTCGACCGCTGACCCCTTACTTCTATCCCGCCGCACCCGCTACGGGAATCTGTCCTTCCACTGCATCCTGGAATAGTCCCCGAACCGGGGGCCGCCGCCGCCCTCGCTTCGGTACTGGCTCATTTTGACTTCGCTTTGATTTCTGC
>JANOCF010001053.1:0-2651 GCA_031412055.1 Holophagales bacterium
AGGGATGGCGGGAGCTCGCCACCCAGGGTGTAGAGGTCCACACCCTGGGTGGCGATCACTACTCACTCCTGAGGAATCCAGGCCTCGCCAATCTTCTGGAAGCCCGGATCGGGCGCCAGTCGGTTCGCAGGGCCGTCATCGGGCTGACCCGGGTCGCTCCCCTCCCGGGGAGATATGCCGCTCCCATTGCTACAAGGGCGAGCGTCAAAGCCACTCCCACGAAGGTCATGGGATCGGTGGACGTCACCCCGTAGAGCAGCGCCGAGAGGTGGAGAGCCGCCACGCGGGTCAGGACCAGGGCCAGGCCGACGCCGAGCGCGATGCCCAGGATCGCGAGAAGCCCGGTCTCACGCACCACCAGCCGCAGCACCTGCTCGCGCTGGGCGCCCAGGGCCAGCCGCAGCCCGATCTCCCGCCTCCTCTGAGCCACGCTGTAAGAGGTGATGCCGTAGATGCCCACCATGGCCAGCACCAGGGCGAGCATGGAGAGGAGGGCCAGGAGCAGCAGGCTCAGCCGGCTCTTGCTGATCGACTGGCTGACCACCTCTTCCAGCGACCGCACCTGCGCCACCGGCTGGTTGCGGTCCACCGCGTAGACCGCCTTGCGGACCGCCGAGGAGAGGGCTAGCGGGTCCCCTTTCGTGCGTACCACGGCCGACACCTGGTAGGGCATGAAGAACCTCGTCACCTGGTCCGGCGTCATGTACAGGGTGGGACGAGGCTCGGAGTAGAGATCCGTGTGGCGAAGGTTGGCCACCACACCGACCACCGTGATCCAGGGGGAGTCCTTGGTGTCCCGGCGCTTGAAGCGCCGGCCGAGGACCTCCTCGCCTGGCCAGTAGGCGTCGGCCATGGCCTCGTCGACGACCGCCGACATGGCCGTATCCCGACTGTCTCCGGGCAGGAGGAGACGGCCTTTCTTGAGCGGGATTTCCAGGGTCTTGAAATAACCGGGCGTGACCATGCGCGAGCCGACGATCAGAAGCTCGCCGGGCTTCGGCTCGGGCTTGCCTTCGATCACCACGGTCGTGAGATTGTCGCCGCCGCTCATCGGGAGATCCGAGATGACCGCCCCACCCACGGCTCCCGACAGGGAGTTGAGCCCCTGGTCGAGACGCGAGTAGAAGCTGGAAAGCTCCGCCGCGGGACGATCGGCCGGCAGGTCGACCTTGAACGTGAGCACGTTCTCGGGCCGGAAGCCGGGGTCGACGTCCATCAGGCGGTTGAAGCTGCGCAGCAGGAGACCGGCGCCAATCAACACGACGACCGCGATCGCCACCTCTGCCACGACGAGCGCGCTCCGGGTGCGTCGGCTGCGGGCCGTTCCGCCGCCCGCCCGCGTGCCCTCCCGCAGCATTCCGGCGAGGTCCGGGCGGGTCATCTGAAAGGCGGGGACCAAGCCGGCCAGCAGGCTGGTCACGACGCAGGCCAGCAGCGTGAACGCGAGCGCACGGCCTTCGAGGGTGAAGGTCGCGGCTCCGACGAGACCCGTGGGGATGCTCGCCGCGCACAGCCGCAGGAAGCCCCAGGCCAGGAAGACTCCGAGCGCGCCGCCCACCAGGGACAGGATGCCGCTTTCCACCAGGAGTTGGCCGATGATCCGACGCCGCTTGGCGCCGATGGCGGTCCGCAAAGCGATCTCCTTCTGCCGCGACGCAGACCGCGCCAGGAGGAGGTTCGCCACGTTCACACAGGCGATCAGCAGCACCATCGCCCCGGCTGCCCAGAGCACGAGGAGGACGGGCCGGAGACCCTGGTTCATCTGCTGGACAATCGGTACCAGACGGGTGCTCCACCCCTTCCCCCGGGGGTACACCTCTTCGGCGATGCGCGTGCAGATGCGATTGAGCTCCTGCTCGGCCACCTGGCTCGAGACACCCGGCTTCAGCCGGCCGATCATGAAGCTCACGCGGTTGCCCCGGTCCGCCTTGTCATCCGCCGTGTGCGCCCGCGGCACCCAGACCTCGGGATCGACCGCGAACCCCAGGTAGGAAGGCACCTCCGACCCTCTCGGGAAGGCGAAGCCACGCGGCATCACTCCGACAACCTTCAGCGGCTTGCCGTTCATGATGAAAGCTTTGCCGATCACACTCCGGTCCCCGGAAAACCGCCGCTGCCAGAAGCTGTGGGAGAGCACGGTCGCAAGCGGCGCACCGGGAGTCTCGTCCTCTGCTCCCAGCGTACGGCCGAGCAGGGCGGGCGTCCCCAGGATCTCGAAGAAGTCCGGCGTGACGAGGACAGCCCCGAGCTGCTCGGGCTCTCCCTGCCCGGTCAGCGACTGGCGGTCTGTCTGGGCCAGGGCGAGGGCCTCGAACGAGGTGCCCTCGCTCTGGAAGTCGTAGAGGTTGGCCCCGGATGACGGCAGGTCGTCAGAGCCGATCATCTTCGCGATCTCCGGCTTCACCGCCCAGATGACCATCAAGCGCTCCGGGTCGCGGAAGGGCGGCGGCTGCAGCAAGGTGGCATCGACGACGCTGAAGATCGCGGTATTGGCGCCGATAGCCAGCGCCAGGGTCAAAATGGCGGCGAATGCGAAGCCTGGCTGCTTCGCGAGGCTGCGGGCGGTGACGCGGATGTCTTGCATCAGGTGGCTCATGGTTTCTTACCGTTCAGAGGGGTACGATTTACGGTCGAGAGTTTACTTCATCCGC
>JANOCF010001054.1:0-10263 GCA_031412055.1 Holophagales bacterium
AGGAAGAGCAGCGCCTTGAAGAAGGCGTGGGTCATGACGTGGAAGATCGCGGCCGTGTACGCGCCCAGGCCCACGGCCAGGAACATGTAGCCGAGCTGCGACACGGTCGAGTAGGCCAAGACCTTCTTGATGTCGTTCTGCGCCAGGCCGATCGTGGCCGCGAAGATCGCGGTGGCCGCGCCGACGATCGCCACGGCCATCGAGACCCCGCCCGCGAGCTGAAAGATCACGTTGGAGCGCGCCGCCATGTAGACGCCCGCCGTAACCATGGTGGCCGCGTGGATCAGGGCCGACACCGGCGTCGGGCCGGCCATGGCATCCGGCAGCCAGACGTAGAGCGGGAGCTGCGCGCTCTTGCCCGTGGCGCCGATGAACAGGCAGAGGGCGATGAACCCGGCGAGCGAAAGCCCCAGCCACGCCGGCGCCTCCATCAAGGCCTGGTTCGCCTGGATGGCCGGGAACAGCTCGGTGTACTTGACCGAGCCGAAGGTCGCGATCAGCGCGAACACGCCGATCACGAAGGCGAAGTCGCCGATGCGGTTGACCACGAACGCTTTGCGGCCGGCGTAGGGCGGAAACTCTTCCTTGAAATAGAACCCGATCAGCAGGTAGGAGCAGAGGCCCACGCCTTCCCAGCCCACGAACATCACGGCGTAGTTGTTGCCGAGGATCAGCAGCAGCATGGCGCCCATGAACAGGTTGAGATAGGTGAAGTAGCGCTGGAATCCGTCCTCGTGGGCCATGTAGCCCGCCGAGTAGAGATGGATCAGAAAGCCGACGAAGGTGACCACGAACAGCATCACGCAGGAGAGCGGATCGATCAGGAAGCCGAACGGAATGGTGAGGTCCTTGACCCCCTCGACCGCGGTGTGGATCGGCCCGGCGGGCATCCAGACGTAGTAGTCCTCTTCGAACGGAATCCCGCCCGCGTACTGGGGATCGTTCACGTAGTCGAGGATGATGCCGATCGACAGGGCAGCCGCGATCCCCACCATGGCGCACGCGATGCCGGCCGAGGCCTTCTTGCTGATCCTCCCCCTGAGGAAGACGCCGTTGAGCAGCGCGCCCACGAAGGGAAGGACGGGGACGAGCCAGACGAGTTCTTTCATCCCTTGAGCTCCGTGGCCTGGTCGAGCTGGGCGGTGGAGCGCAGGCGGAACATGGCGATGAGGATGCCCAGGCCCACGGCCGCCTCACCCGCCGCGACGGTGATCGTGAAGATGGCGAAGATCTGGCCGGTCAGGTCCGAGAGCTGGTACGAGAACGCGATCAGGTTGATGTTGACCGAGTTGAGGACCAGCTCGATCGACATCAGAACGGTGATCATGCTCCGGCGCGCGGCGATGCCGAACAGACCGATGGCAAAGAGCGCAAAGCTCAGCACCAGATAGTGATTCGTCGTGACCTCGAGCATTGAGATCCCTCTCTCCTCTTCTTCAGTGACCTGCGCAATGACCTGTGAGCAACTACTGCCTGCGCCCCAGAACGACCGCACCGATCATCGCGATCAGCAGGAAGATCGAAGCGATTTCGAACGGCACCAGGTGGCGGGTGTACAGCGCCCACGCCACGGCCTCGGGGTTGCCCATCTTCTGGCCGTCCACGTGGTCGAAGTTCTCGGGCTGCAGCATCGCCGGCCCCAGGTCCGCCTGCACGAAGAACCAGCCGAAGACGGCCAGCATCAGGACGGCGACCACGGCCACCACGCCCCAATGCGCGCTGAAGCGCTTCACCTCGGGCAGACGGTGGAGGTTGATGAGCATGATGACGAACAGGAACAGAACCATGATGCCGCCGCCGTAGACGAAGATCTGGACGATGGCCAGGAACTCCGCTTCGCGCAGCAGGAACAGGACCGCGACCGCCAGAAACGACGTGAGCAGCGAGATCGCGCCGTACATGGGATTGCGCAGCGTGACCACGCCGATGGCCGACACCAGCGCCAGCGCGGCGAAGATATAGAACAGGATCGAGGAGCCGTTGGCAACGAGCGCTTCCATGAGGCTCCTTAAGCGATCTCTTCGTCCGTGTAGGCGGGCCGCACCTTCCACTCCTGCAGCTCGTCCATGTCCACGTAAAGGTTTGACCAGCGGTCGTAGGAGGCGAGCTCGTAGGTCTTGGTCGTGAGCCAGATCGACTTGGGCTCCGTGGGGCAGCCCTCCTCGCACAGGCCGCAGAACATGCAGCGCTGCACGTCGATGTCGAACCGGTCCAGGACCTTCTCCTTCTTGGTCGTCTCCGGGTTCACCTCTTGGTGCCAGTCGATGTAGATGATGTCGATCGGGCAGTCGCGGGCGCAGATGGTGCACTTGATGCACCGGTCCTCGTCCAGCCGGAACATGCCGCGAAAACGGTGCGCGGGCTCCCAGCGCTCTTCTGGATACTGCACCGTCACCTTCTTCTTGAACATGTTCTTCGCCGTGATCCCGAGACCCGCGAACAGGTCGAGGAGCATGATCTTGTTGAGAAAGCGCTGTATTACGGGCATGGCGGACATGAATTCACCCCTGGTAGAGGAGCCAGAGCTTGATCGCGCCGGTGATCGCAATGTTCGCCAGCGCGAGGGGGATCATCCACTTCCAGCCCAGATCCATGAGCTGGTCGAACCGATAGCGCGGAAAGGTGCCGCGGAACCAGATGTAGACGAACAGGAAGACGAACACCTTGAGCGCGAACCAGATCGGCCCCGGAATCACACTGAGGAACGGGAGCAGGTTCGGGAACGGGGCCATCCAGCCGCCGAGAAACAGCGTCGTGGCCACCGCCGAGATCACGATCATGTTCGCGTACTCGCCCAGGAAGAACAGGGCGAAGCGCATACCGCTGTACTCGGTATGAAAGCCGGCCACCAGCTCCGACTCGGCTTCCGGAAGGTCGAACGGGTTGCGGTTCGACTCCGCCACGCCCGCCACCATGTAGATGAAGAAGCTGAGGATCTGGGGGAAGATGAACCACATCCCCATGTTCCTCTGCGCCTCGACGATCCCCACCAGCGACATGGTGCCGGCGAGCATCAGCGGCCCGACCAGCGACAGCCCCTGCGGCACCTCGTAGGAGATCATCTGCGCGGCCGAGCGCAGGCCGCCCATGAGCGAGAATTTGTTGTTCGAAGACCAGCCGCCGATGATCAGTCCGTAGACGCCGATCGTGCCCAGGGCGATGACGAACAGCAGGCCCGCGTGGATGTCGGTGATGAACCACTGCAGGCCATCTCCCGCGACCGCCGGCCCCATCGGGATGACCGCGAAGATGATCAGGGCCGGGGCCACCACCAGGCAGGGGGCGAGGATGAACGCCCACTTGACCGCCTGGGTGGGGATGTTGTCCTCCTTGACCAGCAGCTTCATCACGTCGGCGATGGGCTGCAGGATGCCCCACGGGCCCACGCGGTTCGGGCCGACGCGCGCCTGCATGTAGCCGAGGATCTTGCGCTCGGCGAGCACCAGGTAGGTGATGAGCGGCAGGATACCCAGGAACAGGAGCGCGACGATCTTCAGCAGCGGCGAGAAGGCGCTGTAGAAGAGGGTGTCGCCGAGAGCATTGCGAATGGCGTCCATGTCAGCGGTCGACCTCTCCGAGCACGATGTCGGTGGTGCCGATCAGGGCTACGAGATCGGCGAGCAGGCAGCCCTTGGTCAGCTCCGGCAGCGACTGCAGGTTGACGAAGGAGGGCGGCCGCACGTGGCAGCGGTACGGGTTCGGAGTGCCGTCGCCGACGATGTAGAAGCCGATCTCGCCCTTGGGCGACTCGATGCCGTAGTAGACCTCGGCGTCCTTGGCGGCCTTCATCACGCGCGGGCGCTTGGCCATGATCGGGCCTTCCGGGAGCTTGTCCAGGCACTGGGCGATGATGCGGTTGGCCTGCCGCATCTCCTCCATGCGCACGAGGTAGCGATCGTAGGTGTCGCCGTTGTGCCGCACCGGCACGTCGAACTCCACCTCGCCGTACGCCTCGTAGGGCATGATCTTGCGCAGGTCCCAGTCGATGCCGCTGCCGCGCAGCATCGGGCCGGTGATGCCGTAGTCGATGGCCACGTCGGGCGGCAGCACGCCGATGCCGACGGTGCGCAGCTTCCAGATCCGGTTGTTGGTGAGCAGCCCCTCGTACTCGTCCACCGCGGCGGGGAACAGCTCGATGAACTCGCGGCACGTGTCGGTCCAGCCCACGGGCAGGTCGTGGGGCAGTCCGCCCGGACGCATGCAGTTGAGCGTCAGGCGGGCGCCGCAGAACTGCTCGAACAGGTCGAGGATCAGCTCGCGCTCGCGGAAGCAGTAGAAGAACGGCGTCATCGCGCCGATGTCGATGGCGTGAGTGGCGAGCCAGAGCAGGTGCGAGGAGATGCGCTGCAGCTCGCAGAGGATCGTCCGGATGTAGCGCGCCCGCGGCGGCACCACGAGGCCGACGAGCTTCTCCACCGCCCCCACGTACGCGAGGTTGTTCGTGGCCGCGGCCACGTAGTCCATGCGGTCGGTGTGCGGGACGTTCTGGAAGAACGGGTGGAGCTCGAACAGCTTCTCGGTGCCGCGGTGCAGGTAGCCGATGATCGGGTAACAGTCGGTGATGCGCTCGCCGTCGACGCGCAGCTTCAGGCGGAGCACCCCGTGGGTCGAGGGGTGCTGGGGGCCGAAGTTGAGCTCCATCTCCTCGCCCTTGGCGAAGAGGGAGTCGTTCATCTCCGGCGTGTCGTCGTACGCGGCGAACGGGGTCTGGATCGGCTCGGTCATAAAGGCTCTCTAGCTGGGCTCCGGAGGGGCGGGCTTGGTGCCGGCGGGAGGAGTCCCTGGTGTCGGCGGCTCGGGCGGCTTGGCCGGCTTCCAGCCGGTGCCGGTGCCCACCACGGGGCCGGCCGTCTCCTCGTAGTACTCGGGATAGATGGCGCTGCCGGTGTCGATCCCCTCGACCGGGAAGTCCTTGCGCAGCGGGTAGCCGTTGAAGCCTTCCCAGAGGAGGATGCGGGTCATGTCCGGATGATCCGAGAAGCGCATGCCGTACATGTCGTAGGCCTCGCGCTCGGGCCAGTTCGCCGCCCGCCAGACCGCGGAGACGCTGGGCACGGGGGTGGCCTCGTCGGTCACCACCTTGAGCCGCACCCGCCGGTTGGCCTCGAAGCTGTAGGCGTGGTAGACGACGTCGAAACGCGGCTCGCGCTTCGGGTAGTCGGCGCCGCAGATGTCGACGAGGTAGATGTACTTGTGGGTGCCCTTGAGGAAGGTCGCCACGTCCGCGATGGCGTCGCGCCGCACCTGGAAGGCGAGGTCGCCCGCGAAGCTGCGCGCCGACTCGATCGCGTCGCCGAACTCTTCCTTGAGCGCCGAGGCCAGCGGATCGGCGGAGCCGTCCTGCCACTCGGGAGCGACGGGATCCTTCTCCCAGACCGGCTTGTTGGGATCTTCCTCGTGCTTGGGCTTGCCGGCAGGAGCGGCGGGCTTCGCGGCGGCAGGCTTGTCGCCGGCCGGAGCGACAGCAGGCCCGCCGGCCGCAGCCGCCGCGGCCTTGGCCGCCTTGGCAGCCGCTGCCTTTTCGAGCGCGGCGGCCTTCATGGCTGCCTTCTCCTCGTCGGAGAGCGGAGCCTTGGCCGGCTTCTCGCCTTCCGCGACGGGGGCGGCCGGCTCGGGGGCGGTCTTGGCTATGTCGGCCGGCTGCTGGACGGCACCCGCATCGGCCTCGGACCCGGCGGCGGCGCGGACGGCGGCGGCTTTCGCTTCAGCGGCGGCCCTGGCGGCGGCGGCTTCAGAGTCGGACGCTGCGGGGGTCCCTTCAGCGGAGGTCCCTTCAGGGGCCGGGGCAGCGGAGGGTTGCCCTTCGGCGGGCCTTTCTTTATCGGCATCAGGATCGTGCTCGCTCATGGACGCGCATCTCCGGCTCCGATCACCGTGCCCTCGGCCGAGGTGACCTGGCGCGAGCGGCTCATGCGGTCGATCTTGCGCTGCAGGTGGAGCAGGCCCCACATCAGGGCTTCGGGCCGCGGCGGGCAGCCCGGAACGTAGACGTCGACGGGAATGACGCGGTCGACGCCCTGGGTGACGGCATAGGTGCGGTACGGACCGCCGCAGGTGGCGCAGGCGCCCATGGCCAAGGCCCACTTGGGCTCGGGCATCTGGTCCCAGAGGCGGCGCACGATGGGCGCCATCTTCTCGGTGACCGTGCCGGCGACGATCATCAGGTCGCTCTGGCGCGGCGTGGCGCGGAAGACCTCGGCGCCGAAGCGCGACATGTCGTGGCGCGGGTCGAGCACGGCCATCATCTCGATGGCGCAGCAGGCCAGGCCGAACTGCATGGGCCAGATCGCCGAGCGGCGGGCCCAGTTGAAGATCTTGTCGTAGGTGGTGGTGAGGACGTTCGCCTCGCTGCCGTCCATCATGCCCATTTCAAGGCCCCCCGGCTCCAGATGTAGACGTATCCGATGACCAGGATCGTCAGGAAGACCATCATTTCGATGAAGCCGAACAGCGCCAGCTTGTCGAACATGACCGCCCAGGGGAAGAGAAAAACGGTCTCGACGTCGAAGATGACGAAGAGGACCGCGATCAGGTAGTAGCGAATGGAGAACCGGTGGTCGTGGGCAAACGTCTCGGGCTCGTTGCCGCACTCATAGGGGTCCCGGTTGGTGGTCGGGCTTCCCACATGCCGCAGCAGCCGTGCCGCCAACAGCGTCACCACCAGGAAGCCGATCGCGACCAGCGTGAAAACGAGGATTGGCAGGTAGTTCGCCATAATCGCGCCCCTCACCTCCTGGACTCCGCTTGGTCCAATATTTTCCGAGCGGGCGTATTCTACCCGACGCTCCCGGGGTGTCAAGGAAGGGGCGCGGCGAACGCCTTGAGGACGTCCGGAGACCACGAGGGGGAAGCCTCTCCTTTCGCCGCCAGCTTGCGCGCCGCCTCGTCGTAGGCCGGCAGGAGCTTGCGCGGATCGCAGGCGCCGGCCACGAGCCGGTCGCGGCCGAAGGCCTTCTCGATCGTCGAGGCCATCTTCCATCCCACCGTGTACCAGGGTCCCTGGATGCCATAGAAGGACGCGGCCGCCTTGCTCGCTTCCTCCTCGGAGAGCTTCCCGGACATGATGTCGCGGAAGAAGGCGTCGAGCTTCCCGAGATCCTCGGGAAAGCCGGCCACATCGCGGTCCCAGCGCTCCCGGTCTTCGGCCCTGCTCACGGCGTGGGGGTGAACGTCCGGTCCGCCGGCCGCGGCCAGCATGGCGATCCGGCTTCGTCCAGGACCATGCGGACCTCGATAGGCTCGGCGGCCTGGGCCGGACAGACCAAGAAGATGGCGATCAGCAGGGCGATGAGGCTTCGGGGGATGGTCATCTCCTGGAGGATAGTACGGGTTGGCCGTACGCGATTGACACCCTGGCCAGCCTCCGCTAGTGTGCACCCTTGTTTCCGTAATCCGTATCGGTGGAGCCGTAGTTCCGCGACAGCCGGGTTGCCGAAAGAAAATCCACGGTCATGAGCACCCAAGCACTTTCTGAACGCGCGCAGCTTCTGCTCGACACTCTTGAAGACCTGACCGGCCAGACAGCGCCGCTTCAGTCTGGCGCTCTGGAGGACGCGCTCAAGCTCCTTGAAGAGGAGGGAGGCGGCCTCGGCTACAGTCAGCTCAACGAGCTGCTCCTGCTGCTGGGCTATGACCGCGTAACGATGGACTTCTTTCGCTACCTGGTGGACGGCCAAGTTGATTACGAACCGGGCTTGGCGTTCCGCTCGCTCGACCAACTGCGGGACGGTACCGACAGGTTCCGCAAGCTCGCCCTGCTTTACTTTGGAAACGTCAAGTTTGCCTTCAAGAATCTCTCGGCAAGTCCGGAGATGTTAAGACTCTATTGGCTGGAGGTGATGCCCCGTGCGATCGAGGAGTTCACCAGCCGACATGCCCCCGTACAGCCGCTCATCCCGATTCCTGGAAAGGACACCTTCTATCTCGGCTACATCGTCCAGAGAGAGCTGAAGAGCCGCTTAGAAAAAAATCCTCACGATCCAGAAGCCGTGGAGCACGAGACGAAGCGCCAGGCAATTGTCGAGAATGGAAACAGGAACCACATAGCGTATCTGGCCTCCGACCACCTCGATGTCTACATTGCCACCTCGATGCGGGAGCGGCACGAGTACTTGTTCGTCAATCGGCTCACCAGCGCGATCTTCGAGCACGAAGGGCTCCGCAGCCTCAAGCTGCGCTGGTTCGACCCGACCCAGGCATACTGCCAGGACCGCATCGACAAGGGCCTCTCCGAGGCCCTGATGCTCAGGCGCGCAAAGTGCACGGTCTACTTCGTCCAAGAGACGGACACCCTCGGGAAGGATTCGGAGCTCGCTTCGACGCTCGCACAAGGGAAGCCTGTGGTCGCCTTCGTCCCTCAGGCGGGTGAGGGCTACGCCGAGGATCTGCTCGCCAGACTACAGGAGACGTACCCCGAGAGGAGTGAACGATCGCTGCTGTTGGAGCAGTTAAGGATCTTCGAACCGAAGGCTGCCTGGACGGACCCCATCGTCCAGGATTGGCTGGCCCACTCCGAAGAGTTCGATGTGCAGGAAGCACGGGTGCGGCTCTCCAGAAGCATTCAGGAACACTATGACCGGAGAGCACGGATGTTGAGGGAGGACCACCCACTGGGCATCCAGGTGAACCTCGAGACGGGTGTCGCCAACGGAGTGCTGGTTGTTCGTACCGCAGAGGCGTGTGCCGAACTCATCCGCCGGGTTCTCACGAGGACTCTGGCGTTCACACTCGAAACGCGTGAGATCAATGGGCTGAGGTATGTCTTGCTACGTGAGGACGTATCGGGTTGCATCTTCCGGGTGATGACCGGGGATGCCATGCTCAGCAATGCATTCTGGAACTTCTACCTGGACGAGTAGGTAGAGGTATACTTCTCGTAGCTCTTTCAGGGTGTAGACCTGCACCCTGTTGCCAGGAGGATTACTGTGGAAAAGACCGGCAAGCGCGGCAGTTCCAATCCATACGATCTCAGCGCCGTCTCCAGAGCCTCGAAGGAGCTGAAGGCTCAGATCAAAGTTGTGCGGCCTAGTGACCCCTATACCCTGAAAGGCTCAAAGCTCCGGAACGCCCTTTCTCTCAAACATGGAACTGGCTTCTTAGTGACGAAGGGATAGATTTCTAATCCCTAACATCCGAAGGTCGAGCACCTCCCCGACCTCGATCCCGCGCGCCTGCACCAGCACCCGGATGTCTTCGCCCATGCCCTCGCCGTCCAGAAGGGCCATGGCTTCCTGACGGGCTTCAGGGCCGGCTCCCTGGAGGTCTTCGAAGAGACCGCACGCGGTGAGCCAGAGAGCCTGTCGGGTCAGGGTCACGGTAGTAAGCCCGGCCTTTTCACCAGCTTGGATGAGAGAGGTGAAGTCCACGTGGGCGGTGAGGTCCTGCTCCCCCACCAGGACGAACGGGTTCCGGTGAAGCCTCTGCCGGCTGTAGCAGGCCAAGGTGCCGTGCTCGCGGATGTGGGGGTCGAGGAGCCGCGGCCGCTCGAAGCCGTAGTCGCAGGTGACCAGGAGGCCCTTTTCCAGGCGCCGGGCCAGCTCGGCATAGAGAGGGACCCAGCCGGGAGCAAGGTCCGCGATCTGGCCGGGCTGGAGTACGACCTCTCCGAGGAGATCCCGAAGAGAGGAGTCGGACAGCTCCCCCTCATGCCAGGAGAAGCCGCCCTCGGCATCGAGATCGACCCACAGCTCCCCTACCCCGCCTTGGCGCCCGATCAGCCGGTGGACCGGCAGGGCGTCGAACAGCTCATAGGAGAAGATCAGCCCTTCGACAGGGCCGGCCTCCTCCAGCCGCTCGATCCGCTCGGCTCCGGAAGGCACTGCCCGGGCTACCCGATCCCAGGCCACGAGCCTGCGCTCCTCACCTGACAATCCCGAGATGACGTTGCCGAGATGGACCCCGGTCCCGTACCCCGCCTCGAAGAGATCGGCGGGACGCCCAAGTACCCGGTCCAGGCGCTGGAGCAGCCGCGAGGTGGCGCGGCCGAACAGGGGAGAAAAGGATGATCCGGTGACGAAATCCCCGGCTTCGCCGATGGGCAGGTTCTCGCGTCGGTAGTAACCGCCCTCGCCGTAAAGGGCCTCTTCCATGAAGGCCGAAAAGGGGATCGGGCCTCCTGAGCGGATGCGTTCGCGGAGGCGGTCGGCGAGGGTGGTCATGAGCGGGGCAAGCTTATCTCAGGGTCCGCAACGAGGAAGCAGAGCCACGAGTCCATGGCGGGTGGGCTAGAATGGGACCATGTTGGGCTTCGACCGAATCACGTTT
>JANOCF010001055.1:0-6687 GCA_031412055.1 Holophagales bacterium
GGGGAACGGCCGCCCTCACGAGGGCAGAGGGAGCCACCGCTTCTCCAAGGTTGGAGGTGGGACCGGGCTCCTAACCCAGCGGCAGGAAGTTGTCGATCACGGTCCCCCGCCCGGTCGCCAGCGCCTTCTCGCGAGCGAGATGCCCCACGGCGAGGTCGAGGACTCCGAGCCCGAAGGGGCTGACGATCGTGATCTGGTCTTCGTTCTTCTTGGCGGGGGCCTCGCCGGTCACCAGGTCCGCGATCGTGCAGCGGATGAAGTCCCGGCTGCCGGTCTGCTGCTCGGCCAGGTGGATCGAGGTCTGGGCGCGGCTCACGTGGTCGGCGTCGTCCACCACGTTGTCGGCGGCCAGGATCACGTCCGCCGTGAGATCCCGGAGCGAGGTGTGGAGGATCGTGGCGCCGGGCTGGCAGTCCGAGAGCTCCGACACGTGCGGCTTGACCGCGGTCGTGGCGAACGCGATCAGCGGGCAGCAGCGGAACAGCTCCCGCGGATCCTCCGAGATCTCGACCCGCGCGTCGCCCACCGTCTTGAGCATCTCCTGCAGACGTCCGGCGAACGACTCGGCCCGCTCGCGGTCCAGGTCGAACAGCCGGAAGGTGGAGATTCCGGGGATCGCCCGGGACAGGAAGCGGGCGGTCTCGAAGTTGATGACGCCCGTGCCGATCAGGCCGGCCGAGTCCGTGGCCTTGCCCTTGCGGATGAGCTGGGCCGCCAGGGCCGCGCTCGCCGCCGTGCGCCGGGCGCTGATCAGCCCGCTCTCCAGGATCGCCTCGGGCAACCCCGTATGGGCGTTGTTGAGGATCAGCACCGCCGAGGCGCGCGCGAAGCCCTTCTTCACATTGCCCGGAAAGGACGCGATCCACTTCATTCCGGCGATGTCGAAGCCCTCTCCCAGGTACGCCGGCAGGGCGATGATCCGGTTCAGGTCGTCGTCGGGAAAACGCAGGAACGTCGAGTGCGGCAGCGAGCTCTGGCCGCGCCGGTGCGCCACGTAGGCGCGGCCGACCGCGTCCATGATCTCCGTCTCGCGTCCCTCGAGGAGCTCCTCGATCTCCGAGCCGCGCAGGATCAGCACGTCATTGGAATTCATTGTGGAAAAGTCCCCTTAGGCGGGCACCTCGCCGAGGTGCTCCCTCACCCATTCGTCCGAGTAGATGGTGTCGAGATAGCGTTCGCCGCGGTCCGGCAGGATCACGACCGCGTTCGAGCCGGCCGGGATTTTACCCCTGAATTGATCCACCGCCGCGATCAGGCCGCCGGACGAGGCGCCGGTGAGGATGCCCTCCCGCCGCACCAGCCGGCGGCAGCCGGCCACGCAATCCAGGTCCGAGATCAGGACGAACTCGCTGATGATGCTCATGTCGCAGAGCGGCGGACGCACGCCCGCGCCCATGCCGGGGAACATGCGCTTCGCCTGCTTGTCCGAGAAGATCAGGCTGCCCAGCGCATCGACCGCCACGACGTGGGTCTTGAGGCCGTGATCGCGGACGTACTCGCCGCAGCCGCGCACCGTGCCGCAGGTGCTGGTGGCGCAGAAGACCGCGTCCACCTTGCCCTCCAGGGCCACCGCCACCTCGTGCATCGTGGTGCGGTAGTGCGAGCCCGCGTTGCGGTCGTTGGCGTACTGGTTGGGCCAGAAGGCGCCGTCGATCTCCTGGATGAGCTGCCGCACGCGGTTGAGGCGCGCCTGGAGGAACTCTCCCGTGGCCGGGTCGGGCTCGGCCACATAGTCGATCTCCACGCCGTAGGCCCGGAGGATGCTGATGTTCTGCTTGGAGGCCTTGGCGTCGACCACGCAGATCAGCCGCAGGCCGAAGTAGGCGCACGCCTGGGCCAGGCCGATCCCCATGTTGCCGGAGCTCGATTCGATGATCACCGAGCCCTCCACTACCTTGCCCGAGCCCATGGCCGTTTCGAGGATCTCCACCGCCGGCCGGTCCTTGATGCTGCCGCCCGGGTTCAAGGCTTCCAGCTTGCCGTAGAGCTGAAACGGGAGATCGGGGTAGACCTTCTCGAGCCGGACCAGCGGCGTGCCGCCGACGGCCGAAAGCACCCCGGGGCGGACCCGCAGGTCTCCAGGCTTGTCTGAAAACTCGCGCTGCATGAAAAGAGGGCTCGTGCTCATTTTTCCTCCAACTCGTTCTCATCGTGGGCGTGTCGCCCCCTCCTAACGGTATCGCGACTCCGCAGAAGCGTGACACGACGTGACACGAAAGCCCCCGGAAGCTCGAAGAGGTTGCAGCCCGGCGTGCCTGTGCTAGCATCCCTCGGACCCCAATTCGGAGAGTGGGGCGCCCACAACGGAGGGGACATGAAACTTGGAGACGTACTGAAAAAAGAGCGGGAGAGGAAGAAACTCTCCACTTCTGACACGGCCGCGCGGCTGGGCATTTCGGAAGAGAAGTACGGCGAGATCGAGGCTGGGAGCTCCCCTGCCGAAAAGCTGGGGCCTCTGCTCGCCAAGATTGCCATCAAGCTCCAGACCCCGACCTCGCGCCTGCTGGCCGAGAGCGGCAAGTCCAAGGACTGCAAGCCGGGACAGGCCGCGGAGCTGATCCGCAAGCACCGCGAGCGCAACCAGCTCACGGTCGAGCAGCTCGCCCAGCAGTTGGAGATTTCCAAGGAAGAGTACGAGGAGATCGAGGCCGGCCGATCCGGCATCGAGGAGTACGGACCGCTGTTCCTCAACTTCGCCGAGGTCATCGAGCAGCCGGTGTTCAACCTGTTCTATCCCTGCGGGCTCCCGTTCGATTCGCTTCCCGACTACCCGTAGCAACCCGGTGGCGGGTCTCCCTGTCTTCCGAAACGGCCTGCCTGCGCAGGCCGTTTGTGTTTTCCTCACCTTCAGGAGCCGATGAGCCGATGAGAATGTCCTTTTGCAAGCTCGTCTTTCCCCTCGCCCTCTGTCTGTCCCTCGTCGGAGCGGCCTCCCTCCCAGCCCAGAAGGCAGCAAGCACCAGGACCCGGCCCGCGGCGGCCGGGACCCTGGACCCGGAGGTCTGGAAGGCCCTGGAGTGGCGCGAGGTCGGGCCCTACCGCGGCGGCCGGTCGGCGGCCGTCACAGGCCTGCCCTCCAACCGCGAGACCTACTACTTCGGCTCGGTCGGCGGCGGCGTCTGGAAGACCCTCTACGGCGGCCGCACCTGGAAGGCCGTCTCCGACGGCTTCTTCGGCGGCTCGATCGGCGCCGTGGCCGTGTCCGAGCTGGACCCCAACGTGGTCTACGTCGGCGCCGGCGAGAAGACCGTGCGCGGCAACGTCTCGCATGGCGACGGCATGTGGAAGTCGACCGACGCCGGCAAGAGCTGGCAGCACGCCGGCCTCCCGGATTCGCGCCACATCCCCCGCGTGCGCATCCATCCGCGGGATCCGAATCTCGTATACGCCGCGGTGCTCGGCCATCTCTTCGGCCCCAACAAGGAGCGCGGCGTCTACCGCACCCGCGACGGCGGCAAGAGCTGGCAGCGCGTCCTGTTCGTCAACGAGAACGCCGGCGCCGTCGACCTCGTGGTGGACCCGGCCAACCCGCGGATCCTCTACGCCAGCACCTGGCGCGTGCGCCGCACCCCGTACAGCCTGGAGAGCGGCGGCCCCGGCTCCGGGCTGTGGAAGAGCACCGACGCCGGCGACACCTGGACCGAGCTCTCCCGCAACCCCGGCCTGCCCAAGGGCACCCTCGGCATCATCGGCGTGACGGTCTCCCCCACCAATCCGGAGAACGTCTACGCCATCGTCGAGGCCGAGGAGGGCGGCGTGTTCCGCTCCCGCGACGGCGGTCTTACCTGGACCAAGACCAACGAGGACCGCTCCCTGCGCCAGCGCGCCTGGTACTACTCCCGGATCTACGCCGATCCCAAGGATGAGGACGTGGTCTACGTGGTCAACGTCCAGTTCCACCGCTCCAAGGACGGGGGCAAGACCTTCACCACCATCCGCACGCCCCACAGCGACAACCACGACCTGTGGATCGACCCCGCGGACCCGCAGCGGATGATCGAGGCGAACGACGGCGGCGCCAACGTCTCGGCCGACGGCGGCAGGACCTGGACCTCGCAGGACAACCAGCCCACGGCCCAGATGTACCGCGTCTCGGCCGACAACGATTTCCCCTACCGGCTGCTCGGCGGCCAGCAGGACAACAGCGCGCTGCGCATCCGCACGCAGTCGCCGGGCAGCCCGGGCATCGGCCCGCGCGATTTCGAGGAGACGGCCGGCGGCGAGAGCGGCTACGTGGTCGCCGATCCCCGCAACCCGGACATCGTCTACGGCGGCTCCTACGGCGGCCTGATCGTGCGGCTCAACCACGACACGGGCGAGGGGCGGGACATCAACGTCTGGCCCAACGACCCCATGGGCGCGGGCGCGGCCGATCTCACCTACCGCTTCCAGTGGAACCAGCCGATCTTCTTCTCGCCGCACGACCCCGGCACGCTCTACACCACGGGCAACGTCTTCTTCAAGAGCACGGACGAGGGGCAGAGCTGGACTCCCGTCTCCCCGGACCTGACGCGCAACGACAAGTCCAAGATGGGCCCCTCGGGCGGCCCCATCACCAAGGACAACACCAGCGTCGAGTACTACGGCACCATCTTCGCCGCGGCCGAGTCGCCCCTGGAGAAGGGGCTGCTCTGGGCCGGCTCGGACGACGGGCTGATCCACGTCTCCCGCGACGGCGGCCAGAACTGGAAGAACGTGACCCCCAAGGGCATGCCCGAGTGGATCATGATCAACGCCATCGAGCCGCACCCGTTCGAGAAGGGCGGGCTCTACGTCGCCGCCACGATGTACAAGTCGGACGACTTCCGCCCCTACCTCTACCGCACCACCGACTACGGCGCCACCTGGACGCGGATCGACAAGGGCATCGACCCCATGCACTTCACGCGCGTGGTGCGGGCCGACCCGGTGCGCCGGGGCCTGCTCTACGCCGGCACCGAGCGCGGCATGTACGTCTCGTTCGACGACGGCGGGCGCTGGCAGCCGCTGCAGCTCAACCTGCCCATCGTTCCCATCACCGACCTGGCCATCAAGGGTGACGACCTGATCGCCGCCACCCAGGGCCGGAGCTACTGGATCCTGGGCAATCTGGGCAACCTCCGGCAGCTCCCCGCGGACCCGGGCAGCCTGGCGGGCAAGTCGCCCCATCTGTTCGAGCCCGCGCCCGCCAACCGGCTCGGCGACGCCTTCTCCTTTGCCGGCTTCGGCGCCCGCAACCTGGGCACCAACCCGCCGGCGGGCGCGGTCGTCTACTACTTCCTCGACCAGGCTCCCACGCCCGAGGCCGCGCAGGAGGCGAAGCTGGAGATCCTGGACCGCGAGGGCAAGGTGATCCGCAGCTTCTCCGGCAAGCCCGCCGAGAAGAAGGGCAAGCCGAAGACGCGGACCGGCGAGCCCGACGAGGACTCGGAGGACGCCGAGGTGACGGAGGACGCCGAGCCCGCCGCGCAATCCGAGGGCGCAGCGGAAGAGGCGAAGCCCGGCGACAAGGCCAAGGCGAAGAAAAAGAAGAAGGACGAGGAGGAGGTCAAGGCCCCCATGGAGGCGGGCCTCAACCGCTTCCTCTGGGACCTGCGCTACCCCGAGGGCAAGACCTTCCCGGGCATGATCCTGTGGTCCGGTGACGGTCCAATCCAGCCCATGGTCCTCCCCGGCGACTACCAGGTCCGTCTGACCGTGGGCGGCGTCGCCCGCACGGCGCCGCTGCGGGTGGTCAAGGACCCGCGTTCGTCTTCCTCCATGGCCGACATAGAGGCGCAGCACAAGTTCCTCATGGAGATCCGGGCCAAGCTGGACGAGACCCACGACTCCATCCGGAGAATCCGCGACGTGCGGGCGCAGCTCGACGACGTCAAGACACGCCTCGAGGATCTGCCCGAAGACCAGAAGATTGCGGACGGACACCAGAAGGTGCTCGACGCGGCCAAGGCGCTGGACGAGAAGATGACCAAGGTCGAGGAGGCTCTGTACCAGACCAAGAACCGGAGCTCCCAGGACCCGCTCAACTTCCCGATCCGGCTCAACGACAAGCTCAACGCCCTGGGCAACTCGGCGGGCGCGTTCAGCGACTACCGGCCGACCAACCAGGCTGTTCAAGTCAAAGAAGAGCTGGCCCGCGCCATCGACGCGGAGCTCTCGAAGCTGTCCGGGATCTTCGCCACGGACCTCCAGGCGTTCAACGAGCTGGCGCGGACGGAGGGGGTCTCCACGGTCATTCTCTCGCCATCTCAGCCATCTCAGCTAAAATGACGGGCTCGGGGAGCTGGATCGTTGCCGGCTCCCTTCTCCTTTCATCCTAGACTGCGGTGACAGAAACCATGACGACGACCACCCTGTCCACGACCCCACGCTTCGCGTCCTACGAGCTGCGCGGCTGGGACCTTTCCGAGCTGCTGCCGAACCCGGGCGAGGAGATGATCTCGGCACGTCTTTCCGAGATGGAGTCGGCCGTGGCCGCCTTCGAGTCCCGGCGCGCGGACCTCCACCCGGACATGCGGCCCGACACCTTCCTGGAGATCCTGCGGCAGTACCAGGCGCTGGTGGAGCAGATGAGCCAGACCTCGGGCTACGCCTCGCTCTGGTTCTACTCCGACACCGCCAGCCAGGAGGCGCTGACGTTCCGCAACCGGGTTCGCACCGCGAACACCGGGGCCGGCAACCGCATCCTCTTCTTCACCCTGTGGTGGC
>JANOCF010001056.1:0-2173 GCA_031412055.1 Holophagales bacterium
GCCATATCGAAGCGACTCCGGAAGGCGAGCGGGAAGAGGTGCGGCAGATCTACCATGAGAAAGGTTTCGAGGGCGGCGATCTCGAGCGCGTCGTCGAGCTGATCACCGCCGACCGCAAGCGGTGGGTGCAGACGATGCTGACCGAAGAGTACGGCCTGCCGAGGGAAGTGCGCTCACCCGCGCTCGCCGCCGCGAGCACCTTCAGCGCTTTTCTCGTGTGCGGACTGGCTCCCCTGCTTCCCTTCCTGTTCGGTGTCGAGGACGCGTTCGGATTCTCGACGCTCCTGACCGGCGCGGTGTTCTTCGCCATCGGGTCGATCAAGAGCCGGTGGTCGACGGTCCGCTGGTGGCGGTCAGGATTGGAAACGCTTCTGGTCGGCTCGGCGGCGGCAGGCCTGGCTTACGTGATCGGTGCCCTGCTGAGAGACCTGGCGCGATGAAGCAGGCCGCGCGCTGGGGCCTCGTCGCCACTTTCACCGTTGTGGGCATCGCGGTCGTCGCCCTGCCGTTGGCGCTCCTCGAAAGTGCGACCCTCGCATGGGCCGCCGTCATCGGCGGCGTCTGCCTGCTCCTCTGGTTGAGCGAGGCCGTGCCGCCCTACGTGCCCACGTTCGTCCTGTGGGCCCTGACGCCGCTTCTGCTCGGGCCGTTGGGCGAGGAGTTCGGCCTGCAGCGCGTGCTCGGGTGGTCGGCCGAGCCGGTCCTCGCGCTCTTCCTCGGCGGATTTGCGCTGAGCGCCGCGGCCCGCCGGTACGGCATCGACGCCTGGATTGCGCGCCTCGCCGTCCGGCTCTCGCGCGGGCGTCGGGTGGCGCTGCTCGTCCTGACCGCCCTGGCCACCGCGACGCTCTCGATGTGGATGTCCAACATCGCGGCCGCGGCCATGATGATCGCCGCGCTCCACCCGCTCATCGCCAGCATGCCCCTGGACGACCGTTTCCGGCGCGCTCTCCTCGTCGGGGTCGCCATCGGCGCGAACTTCGGAGGAATGGCGACCCCGATCGGGACCGGCCCCAATGCCATTGCGATCGCCGCCGTCGCGCGGGAGTTTCCGATCAGCTTCCTGTCCTGGATGGTATTCGCGCTGCCGCTCGTGCTGGGCCTTCTGGTGGCGGGGCTCCTGCTCCTGGTGCTTCGTTTCCGGGTCGCCGGCACGGCCGACCTTCCCGACCTGCCCGTGCAGCCGCCGGCCGGCCGCGCGCGCTGGGTGATCTATCTTTTCTTTGCGACGGTCGCGGCCTGGCTGACCGAACCGCTGCACGGCGCCTCGTCGGCGCTCGTCGCGCTCCTGGCGACCGCGATCCTGTTCGGCTCCGGCCTGCTCGAACGGGAAGACCTGGCGCGCATCGACTGGTCCACTCTTCTCCTGATCGCCGGAGGAATCGGCCTGGGCAATCTGCTCGAACAGTCGGGCCTCGTGCAGGAGACGGCCGCCCTGATTCCGTGGACGGAGGTCTCGCCCTTCCTCCGCACCCTCATTCTCTGCTTTGCGAGTGCCCTGCTGTCCTCCTTGATGAGCAACACCGCCACGGTCACGATGTTGATCCCTCTCGTGGGCAGCTTCGATCCGTCGCCCTCGACAGCGATCCTGATCGCGATGGCCGCCTCGCTGGGCACCCCGTTCGTCATCAGCACGCCGCCGAACGCGATGGTCTACGGCGAAGGAGGAGTGCGCAGCGCCGATCTCCTGGTGCCCGGGCTCACGCTCATGATCCCGGGCTGCCTGCTCTTGAGCCTTACGGGTCCGTTCGTGCTGCGCCTCGTGGGGATTCCCTGAGTCGATTCCCTGAGTCAATACAGCGTGGAGAGAAGCCGGCCCGGGAGCTCCCGGTCGTACTCCTCCCCATCGATCCGGGACTCCGTCAGAGCGGCCAGGATCTTGCCCGGACTGGGTACGCTCCCGCTCGCCTCCCATGTTTCGGGCTGCCAGAGCTTCGACCGGTGAAGGGCGCGGGCGCACTGGAAGAAGACCGTCTCGACGCTGACGACGAGGACGCACTTGGGCAGCTTGCCTGCCACCGAAAAGCGTTCCAGCAGCGCCGGCGCCGTCGTGATGCTGGCCGTGCCGGTCACACGCAGCGTCTCGGCGACCCCGGGGATCAGGAACAGGAGCGCGACCCTGGGATCGGTCAGGAGGTTGCGCAGACTGTCGATCCGGTTGTTTCCCCTCCGC
>JANOCF010001057.1:0-3402 GCA_031412055.1 Holophagales bacterium
GGGGTTTTTGCCGGGCGCGTGGTTGTGGGGTTTACGGGGGGGTGGCTGTTGGGCCGTCGGCCTGCCCCCTTGATGGGGGTGGGGGCGGCTTTGCGCGGGCCCGTATGGTGGCGGCCTCGCCGCCCCACGCCTCCACGCTGAAAGACCGGCCTACCTGACAGAGGCCTCGACGTGGACGTTGGAGTACACCCAGTCGTAGGACGGGACCTCGGTCTCCACGTTGTCGGGATAGAAGCCCATGTCGATGAAGAACTTGGAGCCGGCCTTGATGTTGTAGGAGGCCAGGTTCGGCCTGCCGCGGAGGACGGCCTCGACCGCGCCGGTCGCCGCGTTGGTAATCGTGACCGTGTAGGTGCCGCGGCCCATGTCGTAGTCGTTGTCGACGTGGTAGGTGCGGCCGGGCTGCGCGGCAAAGGGCTTGATGATCTTGACCTTCTGCGCGTGCTTGAGGCCGACGCCGTGGCGGGCGAATGCCTGGTTCTTGTTGGGGCCGCGGAAGTACAGGAGCCCGGGCATGTCGATGTTCTTGTTGACCACGAACCAGTAGATCAGGTGCTTGCCGCTCGGCTCCTTGGGGTACCACTCGCCGACCTTGACGTCGAGCGAGAGGCGCAGCCTCTTGGTGGGGCCGGCGGGGGCGGGAAAGGCCACGCGGCCGACCGGCTTCTCCCAGCCCGGCGGGGGCTTGGGGATGTGCGCGACGCCCGGGACGTCGAAGCAGACCGCGCCGGCCGGGCAGGCTACGGCCGGAGCCGACAGCATCCGGAGGGAGCCCGCGTTGTCCGCCTCGTCGCTCGCCTCGGGCGAGATCAGATCGACCTGCTGGCTGGCGCGGTCCGTCAGGAGGGCGTAAGCGTAGAAGTTCTGACTGCAGGAGATCGTCGCCTTCGCATCGGCGACGCCTTCCTTGTCGACCAGGCGCTCGAACACGTCGACGAAGGGGCGCCTCTCCAGCGCCTTCAGGGTCAACGTGACCGCGGGACCGATCCCGAAGCCGTTGCCGTCGGCCAGGGAGAACGTGCACCGGTTGGCGGTCTTCGCCAGGTTGACGAAGGCAAGGTCGGTAGCCTCCGACTCCGAGGCGCGCAACCCGCGCAGAGACAGGGTCTGGCCGCCCCGGAAAAGATTCTCCGAGGTGATCGCGGGCAGGTCGACAGCCTTGCCGGCGTGAGTGGCTCCAGCGAGGCAGAGCAGGGCGAGAGTGAGGCCGAGAACGGCGGTTCTGAACATCCAGGACTCCTTGGAAAGTTGCTGCCGGGAGGGCTTCAGGGAGGAGATTGTACACCAGCCCGGCCGGGGAGGCCGGGCCAGGCAGATGCTAGTACGGAATCATCTCGACCTTGAGGTCGTGATAGGCCCAGCCCCAGCTCGGGATCTCGGGGCCTTCCTGGCCGGGGTTGTGCCCGAACTCCACGTTCAGCGACGGCGGGTTGACCGCGAGCACGCGGTTGCTGGCCGTGCCGTCCCCGCGCAGCGTTCTGAGCAGATTCCCGTTGTGGAAGAACTCGGCCGTGACCTGGTTCGTCTGCGCGTCGTAGGTGTAGCGCAGGTGGTAGCGCTTGCCCTGCTCGAGCTGGAGCCCGCCCTCCGCGCTGGTCACACCCCCGGCCGGCAGGTCCACGTTCTGGTTCAGCTTGACCGTGTACTTGTTGGGACCGAAGGCGTTCACGTTGACGACGCTGTTGCTGCGGAACTTGCCGCGGTAGAGCCAGATGATGGCGTGGTTGCCGGGGATCTTCTCCCGGTTCCACGGGCCGGGCACGAAGTCGCACTCGACGACCATCCGCTTCAGCGACATCGGGCTCTGGATCGGGATCTGGAGCTTGCCCTTGGGATTGCCGGGCGCCGCGGTATGGAGATGCCCGCCCTTCTGGAAGACCACCGACCTGCCCGGACCCGGGGTCGGACCCGGATCGGTGCCGCCGCCGGCCGCCGTCGAGCCCGAGGGGCCGCGGAACGTGAGCTGGGCGTGCGGCTGGGTGAGCAGGGCGGCGTAGGCGTAGAAAGGCTTGTTGCACGAGACGTGGATCCGGACGTCCGAGGCCTTCTGCTCGCCCAGGATCCCCAGCGCGTCGTCGAACTGGCGCATCGACAGCGCCTGGAACGACAGCGAGGTGGTGCCGCCGATCTGGCTGCCATCCACCCGGAAGACCTTGATCTCGCACTGCGCGCCGGTGGTGCCGAGGTTCACGATCCCGAGATGGGAGAGGTTGCCGCGGGTGCCGTCGCGCTCCAGGCCCAGGATCTGGGCCACCCCGTTGGCCGCGATCGTATTGGCCGCCGAGATCACCGGTACGGTGGCGTAGGTCTGGAGACCGTTCGGGGAGGTGTTGGTCAGCCTCGCCTCCACCGAGATCTCCTGGCTGGAGAGGAGCTCGAGGAGGCCCACGCCGGTGCCCACGTTGGAGAGCAGGAACGTGCGCCGGGCGGGCACCGGAATCTCGGGAGAGCTCCCGGACCGCTGGGTGCCGTTGGTGCCGGAGGGGAGGAAGGTGGCGGCGAAGGCGCGCTGCTGGCCGCCCGGGTTGGAGACCCAGACTTCCGTGGCATGGAGGCTTCCGCCGTTCCCGGCAGGGGGAAGGACCGGGACATAGACCGCCCCCGCCGAAGCGGGAGCGGCCTGTGCGAGTGAAAGGGAAAGTCCGAGGGCGAGGCCGGTGAGCGCTTTCCGATTCATGTTCGCACTCCCTTGTCTGTCAGGGTCTTACTTCTTGACGTGCATCTCGACGCGAAGGTTCGAGTAGCGCCAGCCGTAGCTCGGCAACTCGGGGAAGTGCTGGCCCTTGTTGTGGCCGAACTCCGCGAAGAGGGCGCCCTTCTCGCTGTAGCCGAAGGCCGGCACCAGGAGGGTCCGGTTGCGCGCGGTGGTCGGGATCTCCATCTTCTTGAGCATCACGCCGTTCTCGAACACCTCGGTGAAGGAGCGCTTGTTGGCGGCGTCATAGGTGGAGCGCACGTGGTACTGGTTGCCCGGCTGCAGCGTGAGGCCCATCTGAGCCTTGGTTCTGCTGCCGGCGTCCATGTCTATGTTCTGGTTCATCTTGATGAAGTACTTCTTGGGGCCGAACGCGTTCACGTTGACGATCGAGCCGCTGCGGAAGCGCCCGCGATGGAGCCAGATCATGGAGTGGTTGCCGTGCGGGGTCTTCTTGTGCCAGGGGCCGGTGTTGACGTCCCATTCGACCGTCATCCGGTCGAGCGCGAGGTCCTTGGGAGCCTTGATGCAGACGATGCCCTTCTCATTGCCGGTGGCCGCGGTGTGGATCGTGCCCGTCTTGGCGGCGATGAACACGCCCGGCTGGTCGAGCTCGACTGCCTGGACCGTGAAGTCGCACACGCCCGAGGGACCGCGGAACTCGCCCCAGGTCACCTTGGGCTCGTTGGCGCCGGCTGCGGCAGCGT
>JANOCF010001058.1:0-2744 GCA_031412055.1 Holophagales bacterium
TCCGTGCAACCCGTTTCCCCGGGCGCAACATCTCCCAAGGAGAAGCCTTTCTCATGGACGTCGACGTCGCCGTTCTCGGCGGCGGACCGGGCGGATACCCGGCCGCGATCCGCGCCAGCCAGCTCGGCCTGTCCGTGGCCGTGATCGAGCAGGGGCGCCTCGGCGGCACCTGCCTGAACGTCGGCTGCATCCCCACGAAGGCGCTGGTGCAGAGCGCACACGCCGTCAAGGACGCGCACACCACCTTTGCGCAGCTGGGGGTGAAGGTCGCCGGCGTCGAGATCGACTGGCCGCAGATGCAGGCCAACAAGCAGCAGGTGGTCGACGGTTCCGTGTCCGGCCTCGGCGGGCTGCTGAAGGCGAACGGCATCACCGTGGTGGTCGACACCACGGGGCCGGAGATCGTCGTCGGCCGCTGCGATGACATGGACGAGCGCGGCATCTATCTCCACGACGCGGACATCCACCGCGACGGGGAGAGCGGCCGCTCCAAAGAGGACTACGTCAAGCGCGCGGCCATGATGGGCGTCTGGAAGAAGTACGACTCCCTGACGATTCCCGCCGAGAAGATCGCCTCCGTCCGCCGGCTCGGCGACATCTAGCAGAGCCGCCTCTCACGGGAAGTGTTAGGCTGACAGCTCACGAACGAGCTGTGCCCGACACCCGTGGGAGGCGTCCATGCGCGACACCAAACTGATCCTGGTGTTCCTGGGGATCCTGGTCTTCCTGGCCCTGGGATGCGTCCTTCACCTGCTCAAGGGGATCCTCCTCCCCTTCGCGGTGGCGGTTTTCCTCGCCCAGATCTTCATGCCGGCCATGACGGAGCTGCGCCGCCGCAGAGTGCCTTCGGGAGTGGCGATCCTGCTCGTCCTGCTGCTGGTATCAGGGGTGCTGTTCGCCTTCTCCTGGATGATCTACTCGAGCGCCCTGTCCTTCCGGGAGAGCCTGCCCCGCTACGAGACGCGGCTCGGGGGGCTGGTGAACGGCGCCGTCGAACGGGCCGTCGCCACGTTCCCGTTCCTGCGCGAGCGGATCGAGCATTTCCAGTGGCAGGAGGCGGTGGAGGTCTCCTCCATGACCGGGTTCGTGGCGGCCGGAGTCGGCTCGTTCCTGGTCTTCTTCAACGAGCTTTTCCTCGTGCTTCTCTACATGGTGTTCCTGCTGGCGGGCAGCGAGAGCTTCCCGGCCAAGCTCCAGCGCGCACTCTCACACCGGGCGGAGCGGGTGGCCGCCGTCATGGGCAACATCGAGGCCCAGGTGCGGAGATACCTCCTGACCAAGACCCTGGTGAACCTGGCCAACGGCCTCCTGGTCACCGTGCTGCTGGCCTCCTTCGGAGTGGACTTCGCTGCGCTCTGGGGGTTCCTCACCTTCGTCTCCCACTACATCCCTCACGTGGGCGCGGTGATCTCCGTCGGCCTGCCCGCGCTCTTCATGCTCCTGCAGTTCGACTCCCCGGGCTGGGCGCTCCTCATCGCGGCGCTCAACCTCGCGGTCCAGTTCGCCATCGGCAACGTGATCGAGCCGCGGATCATGGGACACAGCCTGGACCTGAGCCCGGTCCTCGTCCTGCTTTCCCTCATCTTCTGGGGCTGGCTGTGGGGAGTCTGGGGGATGATCCTGGCCGTGCCGATCACCTCGACCCTCAAGATCGTGTGCGAGAACGTGGAGGCGCTGCAGCCGCTGAGCGTTCTGATGAGCGGCTCGGCGGAGAAGGCATGAGCTGTCTCGCTTTATCTCTCTGCGGCACCAGTCTTGTATAGAGGTGACCGAAGGATGCCAAGGTGAGGCCGATCAGGGGAGCCCGCAATGTCTGGCTCCCCTGTGTTAGACATGGGGCCTGCCGAGCGAAGGAGGGTCGATCTGGCCCCAGCCCGCGCCATGGTCGTACGTGGAGCGGTTGCTGGGATGAATGGAGAAGTCTCCGTAACACAGCATCTTGAGAATGGCGGCCGGACGCAGGTGCCAACTCGCCCACGTGAGGGGAGAATCGCCGTGCATGTCTTTGGCGTCCCGAACTGCGCCAGCATCCAGGAGAAGCTGAATGCTTCTTTCCGTGCCGAAGGCCGCCGCGCGATGCAGAGGTGTTTCGGCTTTCGTTTTGCAATCCCGCATGAATCCTCCCGTCTCGGCGGAAGGTTGGGTCACGCAGTTTGGGTTCGCACCGTTGGCAAGAAGAATCTGGATGACGTGATCGTACACAGGGCGATTTGCCTTGCACAGGGCTGCGTGCAGGGGCGTCTCGGCTGTACCGGGGAGAGGATGGTTCACGTCGGCGCCTTGTTCGATCAGGAACTGGCAAAGCTGCCAGTTTCCGTGAAACGCAGCGCCGTTGAGATCGAAGTTCTCTCCCAGCGATTCCAAGGATTCTCCGTTGGCCATCAGAAATCGAACAGCGCTGACGTCGCCGTGATAGGCGCACCAGGAGATCAGGGGCGTTCCACGTTGATCTTTCGAAGTTGCGGCGTGGCCTTCCGCCAAAAAATCGAAGACCAGGTCGGTTCTGCCGTCGATGATTCGCTGAAGCATGGAATCATTCCTCCTCTGTGTCACTGGCTGTCTTCAAGGCTGGCTTGATACCCCACGGACTCGATGGCCGCTTCCAGTTCCTTTGTACTCACTCGTGCGGGATCGTAGGTCACCGAGGTGCGCTCTCGCTTGTGCGAGACCTTGGCCTCGTGCACTCCCTCGAGCTTCTCCAGGGCGGCTTTCACTCCGGACTCGCAGCTGCCGCACGTCATCCC
>JANOCF010001059.1:0-2077 GCA_031412055.1 Holophagales bacterium
GAACCAGGGCCATCCAGCGTGGCCGGACCAACGCGAGATGGCGGTCCAGCGATCCCGCTTCGGCACCGACGGCCACCGGAAGACGGAGCAGGCTCCCGGCCGAAGCGCGAAGGGCGCGCGGGTGATTCGGATGGGCCGTACCCGGAGACAGGGCGAGGCCGGCCGCTCCCGCCGATTCGGCCACCCGCGCCAGGGCTCCCACGTTGCCGGGATCCTGCAGACCGTCCAGAAAGAGATACACTCCACCCTCGCGGACGGGCAGCGACCCGACGCCGGAGCGGGGGAGGCGAGCCACGGCGAGGATGCCGCGAGGCGAGTCGGCGTCGGTGAGCTCCTCCAGGAGCTGGGGCTCGATCTCCAGCGGGGGCACCGGCAGATGTCGGGCGAGTCCCCGGCCCTCGGGCGACTCCAGCCAGTCCGGCGTGGCCAGAACGGCCTCCAGATCGTATCCGGCGGCGACCGCCTCCCCGACCAGGTGAGGGCCTTCCAGGAAGGCGTGGTCGCCTTTACTTCGCCGGAGACGGCGAATATCCTTGAGCCTTTGATTGTGGCGACTGGTGATCATACGTGACGGATCTTAAGAATTTTTGGCAAAAGCTCCAATCGGGCATCGAAGTGGCGGTGGCCGGGAACAACTCGGAAACCCTCCTCGGCGTCCGCGACGGATTCCTCCGATTCTTTCATGACGGTCTGGACAAGACCGTCTCCGTGGTGGTCGTGCCCCAGGACGTGGAGCCGCCGCCGATCGGACTCCCGGTCTCGGACGAGGAGGTCATCCTCCTGGCCAGCCGCTATCTGGACGAGATGCAGGCGAGGCTCGGGGATACCTACCAGTTCTATCTGGCCAGCGAAGGGGGCATCCACCCGGTGGATGTGGCAGGAAAGACCCACTACGTCGTGCGCAACTGGACGGTGGTGCGGAGCCCGCTGGGCGAGGCCCTGGGCTCGAGCGGGTCGGTGCAGCTCCCGGACCGGCTGATCGACGGCCTGGACAGCGCCCAGATCCCGTTCGCCATCCCCGGCACCCGGAAAGGCGGCGGCATGATCCGCTCCCTGACCGGCGGCCTGGAGACGCGGCGCAGGACCGTGGCCACCTCGACCCTCAACGCCATCTCGACTCTGTTCTATGGCGTCCTGGAAAGCAGGCCCATCCGCTGACATCATGTAGCGAGCGGTGGCGAGCGGTGACGAGCGGTGGCGGGAAACCGCAGGCGGCTGCGTAGTCCCGTTCGGACCGTGATGCGGCACTCTAGGAAGGCAGAAGGAGCCGTGAGACCTCGCGGGTGGGGACGAGTTTGACCGTCCCTGTGACTGTTGGTAGCATTCACGGCCAGTTCGAACGGTTCGAACGGGATCCCACAGGATTTATTGCCCTGTACCCGCCGGGCTCCCGCGCCCAGAAACCCGATAGAGCCATGTCTGCCCCGAAGGAGACTGGCTAGAGGTGCGACGATGAATGAACTTGAGGCTCACCTGTTTACGTCGGAGTCCGTGACGGAGGGCCATCCCGACAAGGTGGCTGACCAGATCTCCGATGCGATTCTGGACGAAGTGCTGCGTCAGGACCCCACCGGGCGCGTGGCCTGCGAGACCCTGGTGACGACCGGCATGGCTTTTCTCGCCGGCGAGATCTCGACCACGGCCTATGTCGACTTCGCCAACGTGGCCCGCCGAGTGATCCGCGACATCGGCTACACCCGCGCCGAGTTCGGCTTCGACAGCCAGACCTGCGCGGTCCTGTCCGCGGTCGATCCCAGTCCCCGGACATCGCTCAGGGCGTGGACACCGGCGGTGCCGGCGACCAGGGCCTGATGTTCGGCTTCGCCTGCGACGAGACGTCCGAGTTCATGCCGCTGCCGATCCAGCTCGCCCACCGCCTGACCCGGCGCCTGGCCGAGGCGCGGCGGGCCGGCGATCTCCGCTGGCTGCGGCCCGACGGCAAGAGCCAGGTCACGGTCGAGTACGAGGGCAGCCGCCCGAAGCGCGTGCACACCGTGGTCATCTCGACCCAGCACGAGCCCGACGTCACCGCGGAAGAGATCCGCGAGGGGGTGATCGAGCAGATCATCAAGAAGGT
>JANOCF010001060.1:0-6307 GCA_031412055.1 Holophagales bacterium
TGCTATACAGGAACCCGAGCCAGAGCGGCACCGAGACCAGCGCCGCGAAGGCGCTGAACGCCATGCGGCTCCCCCGGCCCAGCCGGCGGAAGCGGTCGGACAGGTAGCCGCCCAGGATCGTGACCGGCACGCCGACGACCACCGCCAGGATCCCCGCCGCGAGGCCGACCGTCGCCAGGCTCATGCCGTGGACGCGCACGAGAAATGCCGCGCCCCAGATCCCGAGGTTGTTGGAAGCGATTCCGAACAGGGCATACCCCAGGTACAGGTAGCGCAGCGGCACGGAGCGGAACAGGATCTTCCAATCCTCGCGGCCATAGCGGACCGCCGCGATCTCCGTGCGTCCGCGCGCCGGCTCGCGCAGGAGAAAGACCATGACGGCGAGGACGAGCCCCGGGAAACCCAGCAGGTAGAACGCCCACCGCCAGCCGTAGCTCTGTCCGATCCAGCCGCCGAGAAAGAAGGCAAGGCCGCCGCCGATGGCCACGCCCGAAGAGTAGACCCCCTGGACCGTGGCACGCATGCGGGGCGGAAAGTAGTCGCTCAGCAGCGAGAGCGCCGCGGGTCCGAGCGTGGCCTCGCCGACTCCGACCATCACCCGGCAAAAGAAGATGGTCCAGAAGCTGTCGGCGAAGCCGGTCAGGCCGGAAAAGAGGCTCCACACCGCGAGCCCGCCCGCGATCATGTTCTTCCTCACCACGCGGTCGGCGAGGCGCCCGAAAGGAACTCCCAGAAGCGTGTAGAAAATGACAAAGGAGGTCGTGCCCAGGAGCGCGAGCTGTAGGTCGCTGAACTGCAGCTCCGCCTTGATCGGCGTGAACAGGACGTAGATGAGCGACCGGTCGAGAAAGTTCAGGACATAGACGAGAGTGAGGAGGAGCAGCGCGTACCAGGAGTACCCCGGCACCTCCTGCTGGGCTGCCGTGTCGATCGGTGGCTGGCCGCTGGACATCGCATGCTCCTCGCCCGCTGGGCGCGGGCACCTGTTTCCGGGACCGCAGACCGGCAGATCGTAGAACGGGCGTTCGGTATTGGCAAGCCGGAGAGGAGGGTGGCTCAGTACTGCTTCCGGCACTCCCGTTCGCATACAGACTTCAGGTCTGCAAGGGCGTTACCGTGTAGAATCTTGTCTGTACGTGGGGAAAACTCATGGCTCTGAACATCAGAAACGCCGAGACCGAAAAGCTCGCAGAAGCGCTTGCCAAGCTGACGGGCGAAACCAAGACAGAGGCTGTCACTCAGGCGCTCCGGGACCGCCTTGCCCGGCTTCGCCGCGAGCGCTCCAAGAGGTGCCTCGTCGATGAGCTCGACGAGATCGCCCTGCATTGCGCCCAACTGCCCGTGCAGGACCCGAGAACACCGGACGAAATCCTCGGCCTGGGGTATTAATCAAGTACTAGCCCCGGGCCGCTCACCGGGTAAGATCGTCGCCATGAACAAGACGATCGCCGGTGCCGCTCTCGCCCTTTCTCTCGCCGCCGTTCCCTTCGCGCTGGCTCAGAATACGCAGCAAGAGCCGAAAGGCTCGGAGTGCCAGCGCCTCGGCAACCACATGCAGGCCGGCGCCCGCGCCGTCACGACGCTGTCCGAGCCAACCGGCCCCAAAGGCTTCCTCGCCTTCCGCCAGGCCGTGGCTGCCTCGGCCCGAAAGGCTGGAAATGCCGGCGATACCGGTCTCGCCGGCCGGATCGAGTCGCTGGAGCCGGGCAAGCCGGTGCCGTCCGAGTCCGGGATCCTCGCCTCCTGCCTCCTGCGGCGCTACCTCGTGGCGCGGTACGGCGACCGGATCGTGTCCGATCTCCAGGAGATGGTCCGCTTCCGCACCTTCGCGGAAGAAGGTGAAGGAAGGACCAACTGGGACGCCCCCGAGTTCGTCAAGCAGCGCAAGTGGCTCGAAACCAAGGCCCGCAAGCTCGGGCTGGAGTTCAAGACGTTCGACGGCCGGGTCGAGGAGATCACCCTGCCCGGCCCCAAGCCGATCCTCGCCGTCCTGACCCATGGCGACGTGCAGGACGTGAAGAACCAGACGTGGTCGTCACCGCCCTGGGAGGCGAAGATCGTCGACGGCCGCATGATCGGCCGCGGCACCGAGGACGACAAGGGACCTATCGTCGTGACCCTCTACTCCATGGCCGCCCTGCGCGACACCGGCTGGCCGCTCGACTGGACCCTCCGCCTGCTCGTGGCCAACGCCGAGGAGTCGAGCTGGGAGGACGTCCCGTACTACCTGGAGCGCGCGCCCATGCCGGACCGGACCCTCGGCATCGACGCCAACTACCCCGTCACCCACGCGCAGAAGGCATACGGACTCCTCACCTTCCGAGCTGCCAAGGGGGACGGATCGCCGGAGAAGCCCGGCTCCTGGCGGGTAGTGAAGATGTCCGGGGGCAGCGGCAACTCGATCATCCCCGAGCGCGGCGAGGCCCTGCTGGAATGGGTGGGTGATCCCGCGCAGAAGGCCACGGCCTTCGGCCGCCTGTCCGGGCTCGCGGCCCAGTGGACCCAGGCCCATACTCCCGCGAAGCTGGCCGTGAGCCGAGAAGGGGATCACTTCAAGGTGACGGCCGAGGGACGCGGCGGGCACACCTCGGAGCCCACGAGCGGCCACAACGCCCTGGGAGACCTGGTCTCGTTCCTGTCGGGCATCGATCCCCGGCTCGACGGTTGGGGCTCCCTGGCCGCCTTCATGGGCAAGCACGTCGGCACCGAGACCGACGGAGCCAGCCTCGGAATCGCCCGAACCGACCCGGTCATGGGGCCGCTCACCTCCAGCCTCGTCTTCCTGCTCGAAGAAGAGAGTGCGCCGGCGGCGCGCATCAACATCCGCGTGCCAAGGGGTATCACGGCCAAGCAGATGGAAGAGAGCCTCGCCGAAAGAGCCGCCGCCTTCCAGAGCGCGAACGGAGGCCGGATCGAAACCCGCGTGCAGCTCTTCAACGAGCCGCACCTGGTTCCGGCCGAGGGCGATCTGGTCGCCAACCTTCTCGCGGTCTGGGAAGAAGTAACGGGCACCACCGGCAAGCCGATCGCGATCGGAGGAGGCACCCAGGCGCGCCTCTTCAAGGACGGCATCGACTTCGGACCGGCATGGCCCGGAGTGCCCTACCGCGGGCACGGCACGGACGAGTACCTGACCATCGAAGAGCTCCACCGCATCGGGGAGCTCACCATCGGGGCGCTGTGGCGGCTGGCGGGAGCGAAGTAGCTCCCGCCTCGACTTCGCCAAGAACGCTAGGGAACGGAAGCCTCGATCTCGACCGTAAGATCGTTCTGGCCGGCGGCGCCACCGTTTGCCCCAAAGACGAGAAGCAACGTCCAGGTGATGAGGTCGGCTCCGAGCCCCTCCTTGGCAGCCTTGATTGCCAGACGCAGAGCCTGGTTGATGTCACCATTGTCCGCGGTGCCTGAGTATCGTGCCATTCCGATTACCCTCCCTTTCTTGTTGTCGTCAGCGTAGAAGGGTCGATCGACAGTCGGCCCTGAGGGCGCTCGAGATGGCCTCGCAGGAGAGCTTGGATCGAGACGACTTCTACGTTGAAGGGGATTCTACCGCACCCCCACAGCGGCCACTCGAACCCCTAGGGTCGGCCGCGACTTCCTAGACCTTCTTGCCTTAGTCCACTGGTTTAGTCCAGCATGGCTGACATGGCGGAGGTCAACGTTCACGAGGCAAAAACGCACCTGTCCCGGCTGCTGCTGCGCGTAGCAGGTGGCGAGGAGATCATCATCACCCGGGCGGGCAAGCCGATTGCCCGGCTGGTCCCTATCGAGCACAAGACGCAACGGACAATCGGCCAGGATGATGGGTTCTTCAAGGTCCCTGACGATTTCGATGCTCCTCTACCGGATGATGTGCTGGCGCCGTTCCAGTCTTGAGAGGCCTACGAGGTCGATCTGCTCCTGCCTTGATGCTGCCGTGGGCTATCTGCCCAGGCTGGACGCTCCCGCGAGCCGTCCCGTAAACCCTCTTGGCCGGCAGGCCAGCCGGCGACCACACGAGGGGGAAAGCGACTCATGCACAACGCATCGTTCGGCGATCACATGGCGAGTTGGGACCGTCTTGCCACGACGGTGGCGAACAACGCCTCCGAGCTGTCCCACCTGCAGCGCACGCGGGAGGCGCTGGCGCAGGCTCAGCGGAAGGCCGCGGAGGCGCGGCAGCGCCAGGCGGCGGCTCGTGCAGCGGCCCAGCAGGCCACCCGGGACCTCGAAGCCGCCATGGCCAGGGCGCACGAGGCGGCGACGCGCCTCCGCTCCGGGCTCTGGGGACAGTACGGGAGGAAGAGCGTCAGGCTGATCGACTTCGGCATGCGCCCGTACCGTCACGCCAGGAAGCGTGCGGCGGCTCCGATGCAAGGGGGAACCGTTCCCCAACGTGTATCGGAGACGGCACCGCCGGTGCCAAGGCCCGATCCTGTGCGGGGCACATTCCCCGCCTCCGCAGGACGTCCGTCCTCGTTGGGGAGACGTTCCCCATCTATGCGCGGACACGCAGCGCCCGCGCAGAGAGACAGTCCGCAATGGGGAAGCGCTCCCCAACGTCAAGAAAGGAGCCCCGCGCCGGCTGGCAGCTCGCTCGCAGCGGCCCGGGGCGCGGGGTGAGGCGCTCAGTCGAGCACGAAGGTGACCTTCAGGTGGACCCGGTAGTTGACGATTCTTCCGTTCTCGATATCGACCAACTGGTCTCCAACCCAAGCCCCTTTGATGTTCTTGACAGTCTTGCCGGCACGCTCAATCCCTTCCCGGATGGCAGCCTCAAAGCCTTCGGGGGAGTCAGCGCTGATCTCGATGATTTTGGCGACGGACATGGTTTTCTCCTTTTCTCGTATGAGAACCAGCTTGGCCACACTCATTGTTATCCCACATTTCAGGGACAGGTGGCGAACGCGTCCGTATCCTGCAGCGGCGCGAACGGCTCGTTCAACGGGTTGCGATAGGTATTCGTCCGCCGCGCGTCGTCCTGCGTGTCGGTGACGACGAGGTCGACCTCGACGTTGGTCAGCCCGCCCGCGAACACCCAGAACCGCCCGAAGGGCTCGCAGGCGTCGAGCACCTTGACGACGACCTCGACGTTGTCGGAATTGAAGAACCAGAGATAGCCGGTGTCGTTGGAGAGCTGGACCACGTGAGCGCGCCCCGACGCGTCGGCCGTCCGCCAGTTCGCCGACACCTGGAAGCGGCCGTCGTTGAGACAGAGCACGTCGTCCGCGGGACTGCAGTTGCTCAGGACTTTGAAGACCACGTTGTCGAAATGAACCGTTGCCGAACCGCCGGCCGACATGCTGACCCTGAGAGCCACCCTGGCTGCAAGTGCCCCCTCCGGAGCCGTGTATGGATCGTCGGGATTGGGGCTGGAGTGCCAGGCGCCATCCGCCTGGTCCCCCTCGAAATATCCAGTGCCTGACCCGTTCAGGCAGGCCGCATCGTCATACCAGTTGATCTGGGCGAAGACGATGACCTCGATGCCGCTCGGGGGCTCGATGAGGTAATCGTAGCTGCGCTGGTAGGTAGCCCCGGAGACGACGGGGATGCATTCGGAGAGGACACCAGCGATGAAGGTCCTTCCACTGGACGTCACCGTGGCACGAATCGACCCGGAGGCCGCATTGCCGTCGGCGTCAAGGTTGCTGAACGCGGCAACCGTCGACAGGCTGCTGCTGGCCTTCCAAGGCGAGATGCCGCTGTCGAACGAGCCGTTCAGCAGCAGGTTCTGAGCCGACGACAGGGCGGCGCTTCCACACAGAAGCGCGACAAAAGCGAAACAGCGGTGCGGCGTTCTCATGCCCGTCTCCTTGAACCGAATTATCCCATACAGGATGCCGATTCGGACCGTTTCATTTCTTCAGCAAGGAGGGACGACAGATCGGTCCCTACGCAACCCGCTCCCCGAGGCGCCGTTCACTCACCAGGTTCGCCAGGACCGGCGGCTCTTGCTGCCACTTCCGGCCTGTCTCGAGCTCGTTGCCCGCGTCATAGCGGACGCTCACCCAGTCGAGGGGCTCGACAAGATTCAATCGCTCGCCGGAACGCGCGAGGAAGGCGACGTGCCCTTTCTCATAACGGCGGACGGTCATGGGCAGCCGGAGAAAGGGCGCCTCCCTGGAATCCTTGGCACCGCCCAGGTCGTCACCCTGCTCCAGAAGCTGCCGCACGACCCGCGGGCCGGCGAAGAACCTCTCCTTCCACTTCTCCGGCTTTTTCGCCGGACCGATCCGGCGAAGGCCCAGGATCTCGCGGATGGCCATGGTGGACACCTGCCAGCTCGGACTCCCCTTCGCACGGAGGCCGGGCATGAAGACCTCGCCGC
>JANOCF010001061.1:0-2828 GCA_031412055.1 Holophagales bacterium
CTCTGCCCGCGCGGCGGCTGCGCGCGGAGATCCCGGCCGAGGTCTCCGCATTGATCGAGCGGCTGCTCGAAAAGGAGCCGAACGCCCGTCCCCGGAATGCTGGCGAGGTTGTTGCCTGTCTTGAAGAGGCAACAACCGGCAGGCCGACCGGTATGCCGACGCTGCTACCGCCCCTGGCCGATCGCGCACCCGGTCTGCCGCCGGACGAAACCACGCTTTCCATAGGACGGCCGCGGGTCGCGAACTTTGAGGAGTCCAGCGCGACCTTCCCACGCGGCCGCCGGGACTTTCTGCACTATGCCGGCGTCCTTGCCGGCGGGCTCCTTCTCGTCCTGGCTCTCGCCTGGCAGGGTGGGTACCTTGCAGCTCCGCCGCGCCCCGCCAGCACGTATGAGCTGTACGAGGAGGGCCTGGCGGCACTCCGCCGCTACGACAAGCCGGGCAACCTCGACGAGGCGATCGCGGACTTCCGGCAGATCATCGGCCGCGTCCCCGATCACGCGGCGGCTCACGCCGCCCTGGCGCGCGCCTGCCAGCTCAAGTTCCTGAATCAGAGCAAGGACCGGATGTGGCTGGATCAGGCCCTGCCGCTGGCCGAGCGGGCGGTGGCGCTCGACGGCTATCTGGCGTCGGCCCGGGTGAGCCTGGGATTGGTCTACACCTTGCTCGGGCGTCCGGATGAGGCCACCCGGGAGATCGAAAAGGCGATCCAGCTCGAACCCGGGAACGCCGATGCCCAGTACGCCCTCGGTACCCTGTACGAGGCCCGGACTCAGCTCGACCTCGCGGAAGCCGCGTTTCAGCGTGCGATCACCCTGCGTCCCGACCGCCAGTTCTACGACGCTATGGGAGCGCTCTACCTGCGCACCGGTCGCGTCGCCCCCGCCATCGCGGCCTTCCAGAGCAGCATCCGCCTGGCTCCCGATGGCTTTGCGGGCTACCGCAACCTGGGGGTGGCCTACTATACCCAGGGCGACTTGGCCAAGGCTGCCGCCCAGTTTCAGAAAGCGCTGGAGATCCAGCCCCAACCGTCGCTCTACTCCAACCTGGGAGGCCTCTACTTCGCCCAGGGGCTCTACCCGCAGGCGGCCCAGGCCTACGAGCAGGCGCTCGAGCTGCCGGGAGGGGCCAACGACTATCTTTTCTGGGGCAATCTCGGGGACGCCTGCCGCTTTCTGCCCGAGGGCGGCGCACGGGCCCGCGAGGCCTACTCTCGGGCCCTTCAGCTCCTGGCAGACCGGCTTCACGCCGCGCCGCGGGACTCCACCCTCCTGAGCCGGCGCGCCCTCTACCTGGCCAAGCGCGGGGACTGCGGGTCCGCCCTCACAGCGGGCGGGGAGATCGAGAGGCTGGCGCAGAAGGACGGCGCCGCCCAATTTCGGCTCGTGGTCGCCGACGAGGTCTGCGGCCGCCGTGAGCCGGCGCTCGCCATGCTCGAAAAGGCGCTGCACAACGGCTATCCCCTGGCCGAAGCACAGCGCGATCCGGAGCTCCTCGCGCTACGCGGCGACGTGCGCTATCACAGACTCCTGGTCCGGCTGGCCCCTGCCTCGACCGCTCCGTAAGGAGGAAACGGAATCGGGCTAGCCGTTCGGCCCCACAACCATTTCGGGATCATGTCGGAAAATGCGTACGCCACCATTAGGCCCAATCGCCTGCACTTGAAGGGTCAGCAGAAAACGCCCCGATGTATCACTCACTTGCACCGAATCCGAGGTCCAGGAACAGTGAGCGGTTCCGAAAAGTGGGCTCTGCTGTGACACGTCCGGCGGCCCGATCGCGGGCTGGAGGGAGCTCAACGACTTGCAGTTCACTTGGCCGGTGACCGCTGCCGTCGTGAGGATGACGAAAGACCCGATCGCGGTCACTTGCCTCCCGGGATTCTCCACGGATGAGTTCACATCGAAGATCGTGAAGGTGATTGTGTCGTTGAAATGCACTGGATTCGTGCCGGGCGAGGGTGAACTGCCCTGGAAGAGGCCTCCGCGCAGGTAACTCACACCCGCGGTCTCAACCGCGTTCCAATCGATTCCCAACTGCCAGATATAGTCGGCCATGATCGTTCTCCTTTAGGTTGCGAACGTCTTTCTCCAACGTGTTTCCTCAACATCTTCAACATCTTCTGCAACGCGTGCGCCAAGAGTAACACGTCTCGTCTCCAGGGCCGCGGAGGTTGTCGGAGGTTGTCGGAGAGCCCGGCCCGACAGTCGGAGCTGTCGCCGACAACTACGTGCAAGTCCTTTTCCCTCTGTGGTTTGCCTGGCATATCCCTTGCTTTGGTCCGGTTGCAGACATCACGGCGAACACGGGTCATCGGTCATCGAGCCGGACGGTGCAAGCGCCGCGAAAAACGAAAGATCAAGGAGAAACAAATGTCCATTCAAAATGCGGCCCTTCTCACGGACGAAGCCGCCTATTTAGGGCGAACGGAAGAGCGTGCCTATGATTCCAGTATCAGCAATCTCCGGGTCGGTCCACGAACGACGGATCTGCAATTCAGCTATAAAATGCCGGTGCAGAAGAGCGCGAAGGGCAAGGTCCGGATCTGGAACGGGCTGACGGTGCCCGCCGTGGGGGCCCCTGTCTATGAGGCCCTTTTGACCCCTAACCAATACGGTGAGGGTGATGTCAGTGTGTCGACTGCGGCGACCACATTCAACAGGGATACCTTTGTGATCAGCGTTTCCGTCGACGAGAACCTGAGCTAGATCGCTGCGACGACTCCTCTGCTCAACGGTCAACCCGTAGGAGGAGGTGGCAGCTCGATTTTCGTGCTTTCCAAGCTCAGTAAGTCGATCACCGCCCACTTCACCAACCCACCCAACATC
>JANOCF010001062.1:0-3949 GCA_031412055.1 Holophagales bacterium
AGGTCGGTGTCGCCCGGCTCGATGACGACGTAGGCCTCGAAGTAGAGGATGCGCTCGAGGTCGCGCAGCGAGATGTCGAGCAGGTGGCCGATGCGGCTCGGCAGCCCCTTGAAGAACCAGACGTGGGACACCGGGCAGGCGAGCTCAATGTGACCCATGCGCTCGCGGCGCACCCGCGAACGGGTGACCTCGACGCCGCACTTGTCGCAGATCACACCGCGGTGCTTCATGCGCTTGTACTTGCCGCAGAGGCACTCCCAGTCGGTGATCGGGCCGAAGATCTTCGCGCAGAAGAGTCCGTCCCGCTCCGGCTTGAACGTGCGGTAGTTGATCGTCTCCGGCTTGGTGACCTCGCCGTAGCTCCAGGAGCGTATCTTTTCAGGCGACGCGATCGAGATCTTGATCGCGTTGAAATCCTTGAGCGACTGTGGCTTGTCAAAACTGCTGAACGGTTGCAACTTGGTTTTCCTCCCTTAGACCTTGAGGAGTTCAACGTCGAGACAGAGGCTCTGTAGCTCGCGGACGAGCACGTTGAAGGACTCGGGCAGCCCCGGCGGCTCAGGCACCTCGCCCTTGACGATCGCCTCGTAGACCTTGCTTCTCCCTTCCACGTCGTCGCTCTTCACGGTGAGCAGCTCCTGGAGGGTGTAGGCCGCGCCGTAGGCTTCGAGGGCCCACACTTCCATCTCGCCGAACCGCTGACCGCCGAACTGCGCCTTGCCACCGAGCGGCTGCTGGGTGATCAACGAGTACGGTCCGATCGAACGGGCGTGGATCTTGTCGTCCACCAGGTGAGAGAGCTTGAGCATGTAGATGTACCCGACGGTCACCTTCTGCTCGAACTCCTCGCCCGTCATTCCATCGTGGAGCGGCGTCTTGCCGGAGGAGGGCAGATTCGCCTCGGCCAGCAGATCCTTGATGTCCTTTTCGCGCGCGCCGTCGAACACCGGTGTCGCGAACTTGATGCCGAGCACCTTGCCGGCCCACCCGAGGTGGGTCTCCAGGATCTGTCCGACGTTCATGCGGCTCGGCACGCCGAGCGGGTTGAGGACGATCTCCACCGGCGTCCCGTCCGGGAGGTACGGCATGTCCTCCTCGGGCAGGATGCGCGAGATCACGCCCTTGTTGCCGTGCCGGCCGGCCATCTTGTCGCCGACCTGCAGCTTGCGCTTCATGGCGACGTAGACCTTGACGAGCTTGATGACGCCCGGAGGCAGCTCGTCGCCCTTCTGCAGGAGCCCGATGCGCTCCTCGTTGACGCGGTGCAGGACCTCGATGTGCGAGTCCGTCTTCTTGTAGACGATCTCCACCGCGTCGATCAGCCGCCGCTCGTCCACGGGCAGGCGCAGGATCTCCTGCCGGGTGAGGCGCTCCAGGGTCTCCTCGGCGATCGGATCGCCCATCTTCAGGAGCTCCTGGCCGGTCCGCGACTTGACCGGCGCGCTCACCTTCTTGCCGAGGAGCAGATCGCGCACCTTCTTGTTGCGCTCCTCGTTGAGAATCCGCACCTCGTCCTTGATGTTCTTCTCGAGCCGGGCGATCTCGTCCAGCTCGATCTCCTTGGCCCGCACGTCCTTCTCGACGCCCTTCCTGGAGAAGATCTTGACGTCGACGATCGTGCCCTCGATGCCCGGGGGCACCTTGAGGCTCGCGTCGCGGACGTCGCCGGCCTTCTCGCCGAAGATGGCGCGGAGCAGCTTCTCCTCCGGCGTGAGCTGGGTCTCGCCCTTGGGAGTGACCTTGCCCACCAGGATGTCGCCCGCCTTGACCGTGGCGCCGATGCGGACGATGCCGCTCTCGTCCAGGTCCTTGAGGGCCGACTCGGAGACGTTCGGGATGTCCCGCGTGATCTCCTCGGGGCCGAGCTTGGTGTCGCGGGCCTCGATCTCGAACTCCTCGATGTGGATGGAGGTGTAGTAGTCCTCCCGCACCAGCTTCTCGGAGATCAGGATGGCGTCCTCGAAGTTGTAGCCGCGCCAGGGCATGAACGCCACGAGGACGTTCCTGCCCAGGGCCAGCTCGCCGAGCTCCGTGCACGGACCGTCGGCCAGGACATCGCCCTTCTTGACCCGCCGCCCCTCTTCGACCACCGGCTTCTGCGTGATGCAGGTGTTCTGGTTGGAGCGGCGGAACTTGATGAGCTGGTAGATGTCGGCGCCGAAGTCCTTCGTCTCGCCGGTATCCACGTCCTCACCTTCGACGCGCACGATGATGCGCTCGGCATCCACCGAGTCGACGATGCCGCCCCGCTTGCAGAGCACGACCGCTCCGGAATCCTGGGCCACGATGCCCTCCAGGCCGGTGCCCACGATGGGCGAGTCGCTGCGCAGCAGCGGCACGGCCTGGCGCTGCATGTTGGAACCCATGAGCGCGCGGTTGGCGTCGTCGTTCTCGAGGAACGGGATGAGCGCCGCGGCCACCGACACCAGCTGCTTGGGGCTGATGTCCATGTAGTCGATGCGGTCGCGCTCCACGGTGACGAAGTCGCCGCCGGCCCGGGAGATGATCCGGTCGTTGACGAAGTTGCCCCGATCGTCGAGCCGGGCGTTGGCCTGGGCGACGATGTACTTCTCCTCTTCCCAGGCGGACAGGTAGAACGCGAACGGCTCGGCGTCGACTCCCCGCCTGCCGGCCTTCTGCAGACGCTCGTTCTCCGCCGTCAGCTCGTCGCCGGTGACGATCTGCCCCAGGCGGAAGCTGCCGTCGCCCACCTTCATGACGCGGAAGTGGTCCAGCACCCGGCCGTTCTCGACCTTTTTGTACGGGCTCTCGATGAACCCGTAGTCGTTGATCCTCGCGTAGGTGGCGAGCGACGAGATCAGGCCGATGTTCGGACCTTCCGGCGTCTCGATCGGGCAGATGCGTCCGTAGTGCGTGGCGTGAACGTCGCGCACTTCGAATCCGGCCCGTTCGCGGGAGAGACCGCCCGGTCCGAGGGCCGAGAGGCGCCGCTTGTGCGTGACCTCCGACAGCGGGTTCGTCTGGTCCATGAACTGCGACAGCTGCGACGAGCCGAAGAACTCCTTGATGGCCGCGATGACCGGCTTGGAGTTGATCAGGTCGTGCGGCATCGCCGAGTCGATGTCCTGGTGGACCGACATCTTCTCCTTGATCGCCCGCTCCATGCGCACGAGGCCGATGCGGAACTGGTTCTCCAGCAGCTCGCCCACGGCGCGCACACGGCGGTTGCCCAGGTTGTCGATGTCGTCCACGCGCCCGGAGTCCTTCTGCAGGCGCAGGAGGTACTCGATGACGCGGAAGAAGTCGTCCGCCGACAGCGTCTTCTGGTCCACCGAGACCTCGGTGTCCAGCTTGATGTTGAACTTGAAGCGGCCGACCCGCGAGAAGTCGTAGCGCTTGGCGTCGAAGAACATGCCGTAGAAGAGCGAGCGGGCGCTCTCCAGGGTCGGGGGATCGCCCGGACGCATGCGGCGATAGATCTCGATCAGCGCTTCCTTCGAGTTCTTGGTGGTGTCTTTGCCCAGCGTGTTGGAGACCGTGGCGCCGGTCAGCTCCCAGTCGGGGAAGAAAACTTCGACCGGGGTGTGGTTGCGGCCGTCCATGCGCTCTTCGATGTCCTCGGGCACGAGATCGTTGGCCTCGAAGATCACCTCGCCGGTGTCGAGGTCGACCACGTCGCCGATGAAGAACGCGCGCTCCAGATCGGTGGCGCCGACGTCGAAGCCGAGGGTCTGGCCGGTGTCGAGCTTGCCGATGTGCTCCTTGGACAGCGTGATGCCGCCGAAGATGGTGTAGACCTCGCGCCGGCCGCGGCTCTGGCGGTCCTTGAGACGCTCGGGCTCGAGCACCTTGGGCGGCACGTGCAGGGTGAACTGGCCGCCGCCGTTCGAGCTCAGACCGACGGCGACGTAGACCTGGCGCAGGATGGCCTCATCGGTCTCCAGACCGAGGGCGCGCAGGAAGACGGTACCGTGGAACTTGCGCTTGC
>JANOCF010001063.1:0-4797 GCA_031412055.1 Holophagales bacterium
TCGATCCGGGCTCGCCGAGGGCGAAACCCGCCAGGTCGCCGCCGCCCTCGCCGGGCAGGCTCTGCAGCGCGAACGCCACCTGGAACAGGGGCGACCGGCCGGGATCGCGCGCCGGCTGCAGCCGCTCGGCCAGCAGGGCGAAGGGGAGGTCCTGGTGCTCGAACGCGTCCAGGACGCGCAGCCGCGTCCGGTCCAGGTGGTCCGCGAACACCGGATCGCCCGCCAGGTCCGCCCGCAGCACCAGCGGGTTCACGAAGTAGCCGACCACGCCGCCCCAGGCCGCGGAGGTCCGGCCGGCCACGGGCGAGCCGACGGCCAGGTCGTCCTGTCCCGTCCAGCGGTGGAGCAGCGCCTGGAAGCCGGCGAGCAGGGTGGCGAACAGCGTGGCGCCGCGGCTCCGTCCGAGCCCGTGCAGCGCCCCGGTCAGCTCCGCGTCCAGGCGGAGCGAGCGCGCGGCGCCGCGGTAGGTCTGGACCGCCGGCCGCGGCCGGTCGGCCGGGAGATCCGCGGGCGGCAGCTCGCCGGCCAGCCGCTCGCGCCAGTGCTCCCACAGCCGCTCTCCCCGGGGGCCGGCGAGCATCCGCTCCTGCCAGCGCACGAAGTCGGCGTAGCGCAGCGGGATCGGCGGCAGGGACGCGGCGGGGCCGCCGGTCTCCTCGCCGTAGACCGCTCCCAGCTCGCGGGCGATCACGCCGAGAGACCAGAAGTCAGCCACGAGGTGGTGTACGGCCAGGGCGAGGAGGACATCGCCGTCCGGCAGGACAAAGGCGCGGACGCGCAGCACCGGCCCCCGCTCCAGGTCGAAGGGCGCGTTGAGCGCCTCCGCCACGGCATCCTCCAGCCCGGCGCCCGCCTCCAAAACGAGTAAATCCAGAGCCGCCTCGGCCTCGGGCCGCAAGCGCTGCCGGGGCTCGCCCATTGAGACCGGGAAGGTAGAGCGCAGGGCCGCGTGGCGAGCCACCAGCCGGACGAAGCTCCGCCGCAGGGCAGCCGTGTCGAGGGGACCGCGCACCCGCGCCAGGCCGGCGATGTTGTAGGCCCCGCTCTCCGGGGCCAGGCCGTGGACGAACCAGAGGGCGCGCTGGCCGCGGGAGAGCGGCGTGTCCGCCGCGTCTGCCGCGTCCGCCCCGAGCTCCGCGCTCTCCGGCGTGCCTTCCCTTGATTCGGCGGGCCGGCCGAGGGCTCCGGCCGCGAGCTGCGCCAGGCTGGGTCCCTCCAGCAGGCTCGCCAGGGGCAGCTCGATCCCCAGGGCGCTCTCCAGGCGGTGGCGCAGCTCCAGGGCGTTCAGCGAGTCGAGGCCCAGGCTGGTCAGCGGCGCCTCGGCCGGGATGCGGTCCGGCGACACGCGCAGGATGCGGGCCAGCTCGCCGCGCAGGGCGGGCTCCAGGAGATCCGCGCGCTCGGCGGGGGCGAGACCGGCGAGGTCTTCCAGACGGGGGGCGGCCAGACGGGGGACGGCCGAAGCTTCCGCGTCGGCGTCGAGGACACCCGCCTCCTCGCGGAGCACGCTCGCGCCCACCGGCTCCAGCTCGCCCGCCAGGTAGGAGGCGCGGCAGGCGCGGCGCTGGATCTTTCCGCTCGACGTCTTGGGCACGGCGCCGATACGCAGCAGCACCACCTCGTGGACCTGGATCTCGTGCTCCTCGGCCACGGCGCGGCGCACGGCTGCGGCCACGGCCTCCACGTCCAGCCGGCGCTGCTGCTCGCGCTCGACCTCCTGCACCACGACCAGCCGCTCCTCCCCTTCCATCTCCACGGAGAACACCGCGCCGCAGCCGGGCCGCAGCGCGGGATGGCTCCGCTCCACCGTCAGCTCGATGTCCTGCGGGTAGTGGTTGCGCCCGCGGACGATCACCAGGTCCTTGATCCGGCCGGTGACGAACAGCCCGCCGCGGTGCAGGAAGCCGAGGTCGCCGGTGCGCAGGAACGGGCCTTCGCCCGTCTCGGCCAGCCGCGCGCCGAACGACTCGGCGGTCACCTCCGGCCGCTCCCAGTACCCTTGCGCCACACTGGGGCCGCCGATCCAGATCTCCCCCACCTCGTCGCCGGCGCAGGCCTGCCGCGTGTCCGGGTGGACGATCCGCACCTCGTGCCCGAGCCAGGGGATGCCGCAGCCCGGAAGCTCCCGGGTGTCCCCCGAATCCAGCCCTGAATCCGGCCCCGCTTCCTCCACCCGGTGCGCCTCCAGCGCCCGCACCTGGAACGGCACCACGGTCGCCGGCGTCCCCTTGGGGCCGCCCGTTACGAACAGCGTGGCCTCGGCCAAGCCGTAGCAGGGGAAGGCGGTCTCCGCGCGGAAACCGTGCGGCGCGAAGCGCTCGGCGAAGCGGCGCAGCGTCTCGGCGCGCACCGGCTCGGCGCCGTTGAAGGCGACCTGCCAGGAGGAGAGGTCGAGACCGGCGCTCTCCTCGGCCGTGACCTTGCGCAGGCAGAGCTCGTAGGCGAAGTTCGGCGCGCCGCTGGTGTGCGCGCGGTAACGCGAGATCGCCTGCAGCCAGCGCGACGGCTTCTGCAGGAACGCGACCGGTGCCATCAGCACGCCCAGGGCACCGATCCAGAGCGGCTGCAGCAGGCCGCCGATCAGCCCCATGTCGTGGTACATGGGGAGCCAGCTCACGAACGTGGAATCGCCGTCGTGCCGGCAGGCGGCCTCGATCACCCTCTCGTTGTGGAGGATGTTGCCGTGGCTGACCATCACCCCCTTGGGCGCCGACGTCGACCCCGAGGTGTACTGCAGGAAGGCGAGCGTCTCCGGCCCCAGGCGCGGATCGGTCCACTCCTCCGCCGCCGCGTCCGGCACCTCCTCGGTGGCCAGCCAGGGGACCTCCGCCAACTCCGGGACCTCGCGGCCCAGGGCGCCCGCGCGCAGCCGGATCGGCGCGGTGGTCAGCGCCACCCCCGGCCGGGCGTCGGCCGCGATCGACCTCAGGCGTGCCTGGTTTCGGTTGACTCGGGGCGGATAGGCAGGGACGGCGACCACCCCGGCGTAGAGACAGCCGAAGAACGCCGACACGAAATCGAGACCCGGCGGGTAGAGGAGCAGGGCGCGCTCACCCGCCAGCCCCATCCGCTGGAGCGTCGCGGCGATGGCCCGCGCCCGGCGGTCGAGCTCCGCGTACGTGCAGCACTCCGCCTCCCTCTCTCCATCTTCGAGAAAGAGGTAGGCGGGCCGATCGGGCTGAGTCTCGGCGCGCAAGCGCAAAGCGTCCCCGAATGAGGAAGGGTCTCGAAAAGACATGGTCTCCTACAACCCATATAGACAAGTACTAATTCCTTCCGGCCCTGGCGAGGGTTCGATCCCCTTATCCCGGAAGACTTCCTGAAACACTGCCGCCTCCCTGGGGACACAAGAGGTCTGACTATGCTGGTGCTTCCGCATGGTGATTCCGTGGCAACAATGTTTCATCAAATGAACATTACGCAGGGCGGTGCGGGGACCCGCCAGGCAGGGACTCGGCCTGCCTGGGAGTGCGGAGAGTCTGCTCTCGGGCTGTTTAAGCGAGGGACCGGGCCGCGGTGGCGGGCCGGAGCAGGGAGTCGATGATCCGCAGACTGGGACGCTCGCTCTCGAGCTGGCGGAAGCGCTCGGAGAACCCCTGCACACGCTCGCGCATCGAGCCGTCCGCCAGGATGCGCTGAATGTCTGCGCGCACAGCCTCCACCGCGGGCGTGCCCAGCACGCCCAGGCCGTGGTAGGCGACCCGCGCCGCGTTGCCGGGCTGGTCGCGCATGAGCGGGAAGACCAGGGTCGGGACGCCGAAATAGATGCACTCCTTGATCGAGCCGAGCCCGCCGTGCGTGATCATCAGTGCGGCTCTCTGCAGCAGCTCGAGCTGGGGCGCGCTCTCCACCAGGATGGCGTTGGGTGGCGGCGAGGGGTGGCGGCCCGCGCCGTCCGGCCCGACCGTGGCCACGAGCTGCCAGTCGTCCCGGCCCCGGACCGCGTCGAGCGCGAGCCTGATCACGTTCATGGCCTTGCCGGCGCGAAAGGCCTGGCTCCCCATCGAGCAGTAGATCAGGGTCTTGGCCGGGTCGATCCGGTCCCAGGGGAACGGGCGCGGGCTGCGGTCGAGGTCGATCGACGCTTCCACGTAGTGGCGCTCCGGGACCTCGGCATGGGGGAAGTCGAGCTCGCGCGGGCAGAGCACGATCTCAGGCAGCCGGAGGACCGGCCAGACGCCGACGCGGGAGTCGAGCCGGCCGGGGGGCAGGCCGGACCGGCGGGCCACCTCGCGCAGCACTCCCGGATAGTCCTCGTCGCAGCCCAGGACGCGCGCGGCGAGTTTGCTCAGCCGTCTTGCGAGAAGATTCTTCTGCCAGGCAAGAGCGGTCCGCATCCGGCCCGCCAGCCCCTCCTCCGGCACCAGGACGGACTCCGGCGGCGGGATCCCGAGCTGTGGCTCGCTGGGCAGCATTGCGTTCAGCAGCAGGGCGGGCAGGCCGAGCTGGTGCGCGGTCAGCGCCATCAATGGGAAGAGCGAGTCCGCGATCACCAGATCCGGGCCGATGTCCGCCAGCAGGCGCTCGGCACTGCCGTCGAGCCAGCGGCCGAAGAAGGACCGCCGGTGAGCCGTGAAGGTGCGGATCTCGCGCAGGGTCTGCCGCATGCCTCGGGCCTGCCGGCGCCGCGCGCGCTGCTGCTCCTCGAACCCCGCCGGGTAGAGGTCGGGAAACAGCGGGATGAGCTCGAAACCCTGCCTGGTGACGTGCTCCTTGAGGTCTTCGGGCACCAGATAGAGGATGTGATGGCCGCGGTCCCGCAGGCCTCTCGCCATCTTGAACGTAGGGTTGAGGTGG
>JANOCF010001064.1:0-5098 GCA_031412055.1 Holophagales bacterium
CTGCTCACCGCCAGGGTTCGATCGCTTCGATCCTCCCGACGCTGACTTCGTCCCCAACCTTCTTGCCCAGCAGCTCCTTGGCGAGGTCCGACTCGTACGAGATGATGTCCTCTTCGGGCTTGCTCTCCCAAGGGCCGAGAATGGTCAGCACCCGCTCACGCCCGCCGATATCGCCGATACCACCAACTGTCAGGTGTATGCGGGAGCCGATGCGCACCTCGGAGATGTCCGTGCCCGCGGTTTCGATGGGCCGGGCGCGGGCGAGCTCGGCATTCAGGGCTGCGGCGCGGGAGTTCAGGTACTCGTGGCGCTGGCGCGCCGACTTGTACTCGAAGTTCTCACGCAGATCGCCCATGGCCCGGGCCTCCTCGATGGCCTTGCGGTTGGCCGGGACCTCCACCGTCATGATCCGGTGCAGCTCTTCGCGCTTGGCTTCGATCGACTCGGACATGGCGTAGAGCGTCGCCGGTCCGGAGTCCTTGCGCTGCGCCGGGAAGCGAAGCTGGATCGCGTTGACGAGCTGCTCGCGCTGGAAAGGTTCCAGGTTGGAGCTGCGCTGCACGGCATCCTCCGCCTGCGGGGCCTGGTCGTGGGTGAGATGGGCCAGGAGACGGGGCACCGTGCCGCCCGACTCGGCCAGGGCCAGGAGCCGCAGGCGGTAGGCGGCAAACTCGTCGCGGGCCGGGCTGGCGAGGATCTGCTGCAGCAGCCGCAACGGGTTGCGCGAGCGCAGCGTCTCGTCCACCGCCGCCCGCTCGGCGAGCCAGGTGAAGGGGGCGGGGTAGCGGTGCGGCTGGGCGAGCAGGGTGTCGTAGAAGCGCTCGAGGTCGCGGAGCGACCCTACGGCCAATCCATCGGCCAGCAGATCCAGCGCTCGCGGGTCGGTCTCCTTGGTCATGGCCATGCGGTAGACCTCGGGCCAGTCCTCCCGCCGCTCCCGCACCATGACGTAGGCGCGCTCGCGCAGCAGGCGGTCCTCGACTCCGGCGAAGATCCGGGCCGCGTCACGCTGCATCAGGAGGGCATCGGGATGCCAGTCCACGTCCTCGGGCGCGCCGCCGGTGCGCTCCAGGGCGAACCAGATCTCAAAGGCGAGGCCGGGATTCTGGGCCATTTTCGCGTCGGCAACCTGCTCCAGGTCTCGGGCCATGAGCTCCCGCAGGCCGGGGTCGCGGGCGCCGTCGCGCTTCAGGCGTTCGATCTTTTTGCGCGGATCGGCTTTGGCGAACGCCTTCCAGAGCGAGTCGACGGCATCGGCGCCGCTGTCGGCAAAGCGGTAGGTCTGGCGGCTGCCCGTGCCGCTGGCCACCACGTGGGAGTGCTTGCGGGCGGCGGACCACCAGGAGGTCCACTGGCTCTCGGTGATGATGCCGGTGACGACGTCGCGGATCTCGCCGGCGGTGAGCGGCCGGTCGTAGCTCTGCAGGATGGCCTGCAGCAGCTCCGGCGGCTTCATGGCGACGAGGGCCGCCCGGTCCTCCAGCTTGCGGCGCAGGACGTGGCTTGGCTCCAGCGGCTGGAGCAGCTTGGCCGCGGCCTTGAAGCCCACGGTCATGCCCTTGATCCTCTCGAAGTCGACCTTGAAGCTCTCCAGGCCCAGGTTGGCTTCGGCGATGCGTCCCACGCCCTTGCCCTCCATGGCGACCACCGTGCCCACGTCGAAGGCGAGAAGGCTCTCGAGCTTCTCGACCTTCTCCCAGGTCTTGGGGAGGTCGGCGGTGGCGCGCTGCAGACCGACGGCATCGGCGAGCCCCTGGAAGATGGAGCGGTCGCCGTAGAGGCGCTTCAGGGTGGCGAGGATTGCGGGGTGGAGCTTATCGGGAGGGAGGAGCATCGAGCCGGCTCGCTGGAGAAGTTTTCGCCGGACATCCCAGCGTCCGCTCTCGCGAAGCTGATCGTCCAGCATCTCCAGGAGCAGGCGCGCGCGCTCCTCCTGGCCGGTTCCGGTCAGGGCGCGGGCGACTCCGACGAAGTAATCGACGTCGGAAGGATCCTGGCCCATGGCGGCCAGCCATTCTCCTTCGATGACGTCGAACTCTCCTTTGGCGAGGTGATGTTGGGTATCTTTTGAGATGGCCATGTCGGGAAGGAAGATACCATAGGGTCATGTCCGAGCCCGTCCAGGAGGAGAGCCCAGCGGCGCTGGACCCGATGGCTCCCGAGATTCTGCACCGGATGCGGGAGGCAGGGTCCGAGGAGCTGCTGGCCCTGGTCAAGGAGCACGCGACCCGCCTCGACCCGCCGGCCGTGCGGACCGTGCTGCGCAACCCGTTCGCCACGGCCGAGGTGATGGACGTCCTGGCCCAGCCGCGGCTGCTCTCGTTCTACGAGGTGCGGCGCGACCTTGCCATGCATCCGCGCACTTCCGAGATCATGGCCCACAGCCTCGTGCAGGGCCTCTACTGGCGCGACCTGGTGGCCCTGGGCCTGGACACCCGCCTGCACCCGCGCCTGCGCCGGACCGCCGACCAGCTCCTCGGTCTGCGGCTGCCGCAGCTGTCGGTAGGGGAGAAGATGTCCATGGCGCGGCGGGCCAGCCACGGGCTCCTGGCCCACCTGCGGCACGACCCCAGTTCGAGGGTGATCGAGGCCATGCTGGACAATCCCCGCCTCACCGAGGATATTCTTGCCCCGGTGGCGCACGGCGCGGCGACTCCAGGTCCGGTCCTGGCGTTGATCGCATCGGACCGCCGGTGGGGGGCACGCTCCGGGCTGCAGGTGGCGATCTGCCGCAACCCGGGTGCTCCGCTCGCCACGACCCTCCGGCTCCTGCCCCTGTTGCGGAAGTCCGAGCTGAAGGCGGTCGCGTCCGATCCCCGTCTCAACGAGGCGGTGCGGCAACGGGCTCGACTCTTGCTGGGAGAACCGTAACGATGAAATTTGACCTAAAGCCAAGCGCCGCGTAAAGTGATGCCTCGCGTGCCTAAAGACCTGTCCAGACGACAACGATTCCCTCCCCGCGGCAATGACGCGGGCGGTCAGGGGCCTGTAGACCCTCCAACCGAGGGGCTTGGCGGAGCTGTCGGCGGTATCGGAAGCCCCGTAGGCACCGGCGGTCCGTCCGCCAAGCGCCTGACGCCCTGGGACAAGCCCTCGGAGCCCGAGTCCGCTTCCTTTGGAGACTGGCTCCGCCGCCAGCGGGAGATGCGCGAGATCAGTCTCCGCGACATCGCCGACCGAACCAAGATCAGCCTGCGCTATCTCCAGGCGATGGAGGACAACCGGTTCGACCTGCTCCCGGCCCCGATCTTCGCCAAGGGTTTCCTCCGCGAGTACGCCCGCTATGTCGGCCTCTCTCCGGACGAGGTCGTGAACCACTATCTGGCCGTCCAGCAGCCGAAGTCCCCCGAGGACGAGGCGATCAAGAAGGATCAGACCCTCAGCGGCCAGATCCTGAGCGGCCAGACGTTCAGCGGGACGAATCTCAGCCATCAGAGGCCGCACCGGCACAAGCCCGTGCGGAGCTGGACCTACGGCCTGTTCCTCTTGCTGTCCGTGCTCGTGCTGGTCGGCCTGGTGGCCGCCCTCGCGTGGTACGCCGAGAAGCGGCGCGAAGAGCCCAGGGCGGACGCGACTCCACCGCCCATCTCCGCGCCCCCCCAGGCGGAGGCGGCTCCGGTGGCGCTGCCCATGCCGACTCCCGATGCGCCGCGGGCGCCGCTGGAGGTCACGCTCGACTTCACGGCCACCTGCTGGATCGAGGTCGTGGCGGACGGCAAGCCGCTGCTGTCCGAGGTGCGGGTGCAGGGCGAGTCGCTGCCCATCGAGGCGCAGCAGAGCATCCTGGTCAAGCTCGGCGACACCGGCGCGGTCGAGATCCAGGTCAACGGCCTCCCCTATCCTCTGAATGGCAAGGCGGGGGAGGTACGCGATGTCCTGATCGACCTGGAGACCGTCCGCCAGCTCAAAGAGAAGAAAGAGGCTCGCTGATCGTGGCCGACGCACAGGCCTCGCTGCTCGATCAGGTGCGATCGGGCTCCAACCGCGAGCTCCAGGTGCTGGCTGCGAGCGGCTTTCTCCCTCTCGCTCCCGAGGATCTGATCCCGATCCAGGTCACGCTGGCGCGCGGGGGCGATCCCGAGCTGTCCGGCAAGGCCATGGATTCGCTGCGCCAGGTCGACATCCGGGTCGCGGCCCCGTTTCTCGAAAGACTGGCCGGCGAGGACGTGCTCACCTTCTTCGCGGCCGAGTCGACCCATCCCCGGCTCCTGGAGATCATCGTCCGGCGTCGCGATGTGCCCCGGCGGCTCCTCGTGGACCTGGCGCACCGCCTTCCGCCCGACCTCCAGGAGATCCTGGTCCTGCGCCAGGACGCCATCCTGGAGGAGCCGGCGATCCTGGAGGCCCTTGAGCAGAACCCGCATATCTCCACCTACGTGCAGCGGCGCATCACCGAGTACCGCGAGCACCTGCTGCCCAGGGACCGGAGCGCACGTCCTGCCCTGGATCCCGCGATCCTCCCCCCGGGCATGCCCACCGAGGAGATGATCGACGCGATCGACGCGGCACAGGTGGCGGCCGAGGTGGCTGCGGCGAAGCTCCTTCTCCCTCCCGAAGGTGAGATCGTCGACGAGAAGACCGGCCTCTCCGAGGGGCAGATCCGGATGCTTTCGGTGCCGTCTCGCTTGAAGCTCGCCCGCGGCGCGCCCCGGGGCATGCGGACCGTCCTCATCCGGGACACGAACCCGCAGGTGGCCTGCGCGGCACTGCTATTCAACAACCTGACCGACCAGGAGGTCGACCAGACCGCGGCCAGCCGCTCGGTGGTGGACGAAGTGCTCGAGGCCATCGCCAAGAGACGCGAGTGGATCAGCCGCTACACGGTGGCGAAAGCCCTGATCCAGAACCCCCGGACCCCCCTTGCCCGGGCGCTCAAGCTCCTGCCCCGCATGTCCGTGAAGGACATGCGTGAGCTCGCCCGCGATCGCAATATCCCCGATGCCGTGCGCTCGACGGCGCTCCGGTTGTATAGAATCAAGCAGCAATAAGGACGGACGACCGAGATGCCGAGGGACTTTTACGCCGTCCTGGGGTTGCCACGCAACGCGACCGAGGATCACATCCGGCAACGCTTCCGGGAGCTTGCCCGTCTGCGCCA
>JANOCF010001065.1:0-3256 GCA_031412055.1 Holophagales bacterium
GAGAGAAATCCCCCTCCGCGAACGAATTACACGAAAAAGGGAACCCCTCCCCTGAGAAGCACCTTCACCCCTTCAGGCGCCGAATTTGCAGGCATTCCGAAGCCATCGCGGACCAGGAAGGCCCTCTATTTGGAAGCATCGAATCAGGATCTAGGGCGTAGCGCACGTGCAGGCGAATAGAAAGAGCACGAACAGCCCGGCAGAGCTGGCGCACGAGCAGGAAGCTCGCGCCGTGGCCGAGGCCGACGGCCGACGTTTCGCTTTTCTCGCCGACATCAGCCAGGCCCTTTCCGCGTCGCTCGACCAGACCGAGACGCTCTCGATCCTCGCCCGCCGGCTCGTGCCCGACCTCGCCGACTCTGTCCTGATCGACGTCTTCGGCGAGGACGGGCAGATCCAGCGCGTCGAGGCCGTTCACGGCGACCCGGCCATGGACGGCATCATGCGCCGGATCCGGGAGATGCCGCCGCAGCTCGGAGCCGCCTTCGGCATGGGGCGCGTCCTGCGGACCGGCCAGGCGGTCCTCAATGCCGTGGTGGATACGGACGAGATGCGCAGCGCCTCCCACGACGACGAGCACCTGTGCCTGATGCTGGAGACCAGACCCCGGTCGTCCATCCTCGTACCCATGATCTCCCGCGGGCGGGTGCTCGGCGCGCTGGGCCTGGCACTCTGCGGAGACAGTCAGGATCGCCGGTACGACTCTGCCGACCTCGCCGTCGCCGAGGAGGTGGCCGGCCGAGCGGCCATGGCCCTGGAGAACGCGCGCCTCTACCACGAGGCCCAGGAGGCGATCCGCCACCGCGACGAGAGCGTGGCCGCCCTGCGCGACACCAACCAGACGCTCCGCGCCCTCGTCCAGTCGTGCCCGCTGGCCATCATGGTTCTGGAGCCCGGGGACGGCGCGGTCCAGCTCTGGAACCCCGCGGCCGAGCGGATCTTCGGCTGGAAGGAGACCGAGGTCCTCGGGCAGCCCCTGCCCGCCGTCCCTCCCGACCGACAGGAGGAGTTCCGGCGCAGCCTCCAGGCCGTGCTGTGCGGCGCCATGCCCCAGGGGGTCGAGACCGTCCGCCAGCGCAAGGGGGGCGAGCCGGTTCACGTCAGCCTCTGGAGCAGCACCGTCCAGGACGGCCAGGCTCCCCGGGTGCTCTCCCTCGTCGCCGATGTCACCGCCCGCAAGCAGATCGAAACCGCCCTGCGCAAGAGCGACGCGCGGCTGCGCGACCTGGTGGACACGGCGGCCGAGGGGGTGTGGATCGTGGACGCCGACCGCCGGACCACCTATGTGAACCGGCGCACGACCGAGCTGCTGGAGCGTCCGATCCACGAGATTCTCGGCCACCGCGCGGACTCCTTCTTCGCCGCGGAGAGCCGGCTCGAGGTCGAGGACGCCTGGGAGAGCTGCCGGCGAGGCCTGCGCCAGAACCGCGAGCTCTGCTTCGAGGTGCCGGACGGCCGCAGACTCTGGGCGAGCGCTTCGATCAGCCCGGTCTTCGACGAGCACGGCAATTTCGGCGGCTTCCTGGCCATGCTCACCGACATCACCGAGCGCCGGCGCCTGGACGAGGAGCTGCGCTGCCGGGTGAAGGAGCTGGCTGCCGAGGACCGGCGCAAGGACGAGTTCCTAGCCATGCTCGCGCACGAGCTGCGCAACCCGCTCGGCGCCATCTCCAACGCCGGCCACGTGCTCGACCAGAGCCCCTCCGCCGACCCCCGCACCCGGGAGCTCGTCGCGGTCATCGGCCGGCAGAGCCGCCACCTGTCGCGCCTGGTCGACGACCTCCTGGACGTGTCGAGGCTGACCCGCGGCAAGATCGAGCTGCGCAAGCAGCCGGTGGAGCTGCGGTCCATCGTGGAGGGGGCGGTGGAGACCACCCGGCCGATGATGGAACGACAGGGCCACCATCTCACCGTCTCGCTCCCCGGCCCGGCAGTCTGGTTGAAGGCGGATGCCACTCGCATCCAGCAGGTGCTTGCCAATCTCCTCAGCAATGCCGCCAAGTTCACCGATCCCGGCGGGCGGATCGATCTCGCGGCCGAGGTCCGGGACGGTCATGCCGTCCTGCGGGTCCGGGACGACGGCCAGGGCATCGAGCCTGAGCTCCTGCCCCGCATTTTCGACCTCTTCGTCCAGGAGGACCGGTCGCTCGCCCGCTCCCATGGCGGCCTGGGGATCGGTCTGACCCTGGTGCGCAGCCTGGTCGAGCGGCACGGCGGCACGGTCGAGGCGCGCAGCGACGGACCCGGCAAGGGGAGCGAGCTCCTGGTGCGCCTGCCGACGATCGGCGACCACCCCCTGGAGAGCCCACCAGACTCTCCGGCGGCCAGGCCTGTGAGCGCGAACGATACGGACATCGCGAACGATACGGACAGCGCGGACATCGCGGATGGCGACGAGGCCACGGGTCCCGCCAGCATCCTCCTGGTCGAGGACAACGTGGACGCGGCCGAGGCGCTGGCCGAGCTGCTCCGCCTGTGGGGGCACGAGGTCGAGGTCGCGCACGACGGCGCCGATGCCGTGCGGGTGGCGCAGGAGCGCAGGCCGGACGTGGTCCTCCTCGACATCGGCCTCCCGGGCATGGACGGCTACCAGGTGGCCGGCGCGCTGCGCGCCCTGCCCGACCTGCACGCGGCGCTGATCGTCGCCCTCACGGGATATGGGCAGGAGTCCGACCGCCAGCGCTCACGCCAGGCGGGCTTCGACAACCACCTGGTCAAGCCGGTGGACCTGGAGGAGCTGCGGCGCCTGGTGGCGGGCGCGCAACGGCCGTCCGCCCGGCGGGAGCGGGGGCTCCTGTGGGCGCCCGCCTCCCCCGCCTCCAGTATCAGGCAAGCTTCTTGCAAAAATGTGATGAAGAATCGATGACAAAGGAGAGAGATGATGAACTTGTACGTAGGTAACCTCCCATACCGGATGACCGACGACCAGTTGCGCCAGGAATTTGAGCAGTACGGCCAGGTCGCCTCCTGCACCATCATCATGGACAAGGCCACGGGCCAGTCCAAGGGCTTCGGCTTCCTGGAGATGCCTTCCAGGGAAGAGGCCGAGGCGGCGATCACCGGGTTGAACGGACGGGAGCTTCAGGGTCGCAGGCTGAACGTCAACGAGGCCCGTCCGCGCGAGAACGCTGGCGCCGGAGCCGGCGGCGGCTATCGCAGCACCGACGGACCCAGTGGCGGTGCCCGGCAGCAGCGCGACAACTGGTAGCCCCGGCGTAGTCCCTGGGAGACTTCCCCGCGGCAGGTTTCACCCTTC